>CAIRBD010000422.1 GCA_903876745.1 uncultured Gemmatimonadota bacterium | reverse complement strand
TGCTCGTGATGGCGACCGCCGGCATCACGTGGACCGTCGCGAGCCGCCGTCCCGTGCTCGTGATCCCCGCGACCACCATCGGCACGCCCGTCGCCGCCGCCGCGAACAAGCCGTCCCTCGACGAGACGTACGACCGCGAGATCGGCGCGCTGCGCAAACTCGTGGACGAACGCCGCGCCGAACTCGACTCCGGCACCGTCGGCATCCTCGAGAAGAACCTGCTCGTGATCGAGAAGGCCATCCGTGAGAGCCGCGACGCGCTCGCCAGGGATCCGGCCAGCGCGTTCCTGAACGGCCAACTGTCCCGTGCCTACGGCACCAAGCTGCAACTGCTTCGCGGGGTCGCCACGCTCCCCGCGCGCTCCTGAGCCTCTACCCCGGACCCACAGCCATGACACGCACCATCCGCTCCTTCCTCCTGCTCGGCGCGGCCCTCGCGGCCGGCGCGGCGCCCGCCGCGGCGCGCGCGCAGAGTGAACGCTCCCGCGTCGACACTACCTTCGCCTTCGGCAAGAACGGCACCGTGGACCTCGGCATCGTCTCGGGCGACATCAGCGTCACGGGCTGGACGCGCGCCGAGGCGAAGGTGAACGCGTTCGTGGAACGCGGCACGCTCGACGTGTCGCTGTCGTCGTCGCACATCGGCATCGCGCTGCGGTCGCGGCGCAACAACATGGGGGATTCGCGCTACGAACTGATGGTGCCCATCGGGACGCGCGTCACGGCGCACTCCGTGAGCGGCGAGATCCGCATCAAGGCCACGGCCGGCGAGGTGGACGTCAACTCCGTGAGCGGCGACATCGAGGTGCTCGACGCCACGGAGCGCGTGCACATCAACACCGTCTCGGGCAACGCGCATGTTGCCAAAGTGCGCGGCAACCTGCGCTTCGAGGGCGTGAGCGGCGACCTCGAGGCCGAGGACATCACCGGCGACCTCGACACGCACACCGTGAGCGGCGAGATCACGGTGCGCGGTGCACGGGCGGCGCGTGTACGCTCCGAAACCGTGAGCGGCAACATCACGTACGTGGGAAGCATGGAGGCGAACGGCACGTACGATTTCTCCGCGCACAGCGGCGACGTGAAGCTCGAGATCCCGGGCGGTACGGGGGCGAGTCTCTCGCTCCAGTCGTTCAGCGGCGAGGTCAGCAGCCGGTTCCCGATGACGCTGCAGCCGGGACAGAACACGTCACGCCGCAATCGCAAGATGGAGTTCACGATCAACGGTGGTGGCGCGCGCGTCACCGTGCAGACGTTCAGCGGCGACATCACCATCGATCGCGGCGCGAGCCGCTCGAACAAGGAGGATTGACCATGCGCAGACTGCTTCCGATGCTCGCCCTGTCCCTCACCGCCTGCGCCCCCGCGTTCTCGAGCGCCTTCGCCCAGCAGCGCGAGAGCGGCGCGCCGTGGCAGTGGAGCGGCGACATCGCCAAGGACCGCACGGTGTTCGTGCGCAATCTCAACGGCGCCGTGCGCGTCGAGCAGGGCACGGGCAGCAAGGTCGAGGTGACCGCCGTGAAGCACTGGCGCACTGGCGATCCCGAGGAAGTGAAGATCACCGTCGAACAGATCGGCTCGGGCAAGGGCGACGTGCTCATCTGCGCGCTCTGGCGCGAAGGCGACCGCTGCAACGAGGACGGCTATCACTCGGGGCGCAACAGCTGGGGCTTCGGCCACAGCAACGATACCAATGTCGAGTTCACCGTGCGATTGCCCGCCGGCGTGCGCATGGACGGCCGCACCGTCAACGGCTCCGTCGAGATCGACGGCGCCACCGCGTCCGTCGTCGCGCGCACCGTGAACGGCGGCGTCACCGCGCGCTCCACCGGGGGCCCCGTGAGCGCCGAGACGGTCAACGGCAGCATCAACGTGCGCACCGCGTCGCTCACCGACGACCACTCGTCGTACAAGACGGTGAACGGCTCCATCACGGTGGAGCTCGCCGCGAGCTCCAACGTGAATCTCGACATGAGCACGGTGAACGGCAGCGTCAGCAGCGATTACCCGATCACGATCGAAGGCACCATCAGCCGCAAGCATATCCGCGGCACGATGGGCACGGGCGGCCCGACGGTACGGCTCTCCACGGTCAACGGTTCCATCCGACTCCGGAAAGCGTAGC
>CAIRBD010000421.1 GCA_903876745.1 uncultured Gemmatimonadota bacterium | reverse complement strand
GGCCGCCGGGCGCCGGTGCCGGAGCGTTCGCGTCGGCAGCGTGGCAATGGTCGCAACGCACGCCGAGCGCGGCCGTGAACGAGTTCATGATCGCGGTCACTTGCTGCCGCGGCATATCCTTCGGAAGTACTTGCAGGTTCTTCGGCGGCTCACCGCCGCGCCCCCCTTGGGCGGCCAGAAGAGCGGGCAGCGCGAGGCCCGAAACGGCGAGCGACAGCTTGCGAAGCAGGGTCATGAGCGAGGCACGGTTGGGGGGACGATCACAGGTTCCGACTGGTACAACGCACCGGGCGCTAAATATGTTAGGAACATTCGGGATTCGCATCCCACCACCGGAGGCACTGCTTGTACGTCAATTCATTTGTCTGGTCGATGGCGCTCGCGATGCTCGGCGCGACGGCGCCGGATGACGCCGCCGCCATCCGCGCCGCGCGCCTCGCGCAGAACGCCGCCATCGTCGCCAACGACACCGCGCGCATCGCCTCGTACTGGACGAGCGACGTCACCATCACCCGCGGGCTCGGCGCCACGGTACAGGGGCGCGACGCCTACCGCGCGATGTGGGTGGGCGACACAGTCACCTACCAGCGCATCCCCGCGAACATCGAGGTGAGCAGCAACTGGCCGCTCGCCTTCGAGACCGGCACGTGGACGGGCACCGTGCACGGTGCCAAGGCGCCGGCCATCCGCGGCCGCTACTCCGCGCAGTGGATCAAGCGCGACGGTCGCTGGCTCATCCACTCCGAAGTGTTCGTCGCGCTCGGTTGCGACGGCGCAGGGTGCGCGTGGGCGACCACATTTCCCAAGTGAGCGGCCGGCGATGAACGCGCCCGATCTCTCCTTCGCCGTGCTGCCGGGGGCATTTTCCGTGGTGCGACTCGGCGTGCACGAGACCGTTGCGCCCCTGTGGGCGATGCCGAACGATCAGTTCTGGTCCATCACGCGCACCGGCGACGAGATGTCCGTGATCTGCCCCACGCCGCAGATCCCCACGGGCCATCGCGCCGAGCACGGGTGGGCGCTCTTCAAGTTGCTCGGTCCGTTCGCGTTCGACACGATCGGTGTGCTCGCGAGCTGCGCGCAGCCGCTGGCCGCGGCGGGGGTGAGCATCTTCGCTTTGAGCACTTTCGATACCGACTACATCCTCGTGAAACAGGCGCAGCTCGCACTCGCCGTCTCAGCGCTCACGCAGGCCGGGCACCGGCAGGCGTAGGGCGCGTCGGCCGTCGCAGGCGGCGCACGGCGTCCCACGCGTTCGCCGCGAGCAATCCGGCGAGCAGCCAGTAGGCCGCGCCGACGAACGTGAACACGGCGTAGCCCACCGTGCCGGTGATCGCGCCGTACACGATCTGATCGCGATCGCGCGGCGGCGACGTGGGCGGATCGGTGAGCATGAAGAACGCGAAGTAGAGCGCGGCGTGCAGGTCGGGCGCGCGATACAACTCGGCGACATGCGCGGGATTCCCGGCGAATGCCGTCAGCGTGATGAGCAGGTAATAGCTGCCGAGGAAGGCGAGCACGAGCGGCGCCTTGTTCACCTTCCACGTGATAAAGGCGCCGGCCGCGAGCAACGCCGCGATCCACGGCGTGGCGAGTTCGGGGAGCGCGCCCCACCAACTCTGCCCCGTGTTGAACACGTAGAATGTGGCGACGAGCCCGAACACGGCGGGATTGAACACGTTCGCCTTGCGCGCGCGCACTGCATACTTGCTCGCGATGCCGACCACCGCCGTGACCGCGGCCACCCACCACGGTTCGTGCGGGCTCAGCACCGACGCCACGATGAGACCGGTGAGCAGCGCGCCGTCGGGGAACTCCCAGCGGTGATGGCGCAGGCGGAGGATCGGTGCGTCCACGATCATCGCGGCGAACACGGCGCCCAGCACCGCGGGCGCCACGAGCCGCACCCCCTCGTGCGCCGCCGCGATCGCGGTGAGCAGCGCGAGCACGAGGATGAGCAGCCCCTTCGGCGTGCGGAAGAAGCGTTTAGCGTTCATCGTCCGATGTGTCGAGGAGCTGTTCGAACACCTGGTCGGTGCTCATCGCCGCGGTGTCGAACCGCTCGAGCGACGGGGAGAGCATGAACCCGTCCACGCCGTGCGATTCGAGGAACGCGACGCCGCGCTTCGGGCCGAGCACGAATGCGGCGGTGGAGAGTGCGTCGGCCACCATCGCCGACGGGGCGATGACCGTCACGCTGGCGAGCGCAGCAGCCGACGTGTCGGCACGCGGGTCGAGGATATGATGGACGTCATTGTCCGCCGGGCTGCGCCGTTCGTAGTCACCGGAGGTGCAGACGGCCGCGTTCGACACGCGCAGCGTCTCGATCAGTCGGTTCGCGTCGCGCGGATGCCGGATGCCGATGCGCCAGGGTTTCTCGTCGCCGGCGCATCCTGCCACGTAGAGGTCGCCGCCGGCATCGATGGCGAAATGTCGGAACGGCACGAGTTCGCGCGCCGCCATGTCGATGGCGATCCCCTTGGCCACGGCGCCAAGGTCGAGCACGAGCGCGCGGCGCAGCGTGATCGTGCGGGCTTTCTCGTCGAGCACGACGTCGCGCCAGCTCACACTGTCGTCGGCCGCTGTGTCGGTGCGCAGTACGCGACCGCTGCGGAACTCGGTGTCGAAGGCGCGCGCCATCATCCGGTGGCCGACGGTCGGGTCGAACGCTCCGTCCGTCATCTCGGCGACGCGGCAGGCGAACTGCACGGCCTCGAAGAGCAGCGGACTCACCGGCACCGCCTCGCCGATGCGCCCGGAGAGCCGCGCGACCTCGCTCGTGGGTTCGAACCGGCTGCACGCCGCGGTCACATGCTCGAACCAGGCGATGGCGCGTTCCACGCCCGCGGCACGCTCAGCGCGCTCGAGCGCGCTGTGTCCGTGCCCCACGACCTCGATGGTGACGACCGTCCCCATCATCGAGGAGGTGTGGATG
>CAIRBD010000420.1 GCA_903876745.1 uncultured Gemmatimonadota bacterium | reverse complement strand
GTCGGTGTATCGACGCCCACGCACAAATGGCCGCAGAGCCGGAGCGAGGCATCTCCGCAGGAGGCGCTCGCTGTATGGACGCCGGATGCGGAGATGCCTCGCGGAGGCTCGGAGGCGCACGGAAGTGCCGGGCGAAGCGCTACGACAGCGCCTCGAGCAACCGCTCGATGTCGTTCATGGAGTTGTACACCGACGGCGACACACGCAGCCAATGCTTCGCCACCCGCACGTTCACTTTCGCCGCCGCAAGCCGTTTGGGCACGTCGCTCTCCCCCACGTTCGTGCGCGCGAACGTCACGTTGCCGCCGGTCGATTCGCTCGGCGTGACCGCGGTGAAGCCGAGCCTCGGTATCTCCTGCTGCAGGCGCCTGATCAGCGGCAGTCGGTGCGCCTGGATGTTCGCCACGCCAAGTGACTGTACGTAGGTGAGCGACGCCCGGAGCAGTGCGACGGCCACTTCGGTGCTCCCTGTGAGCGACCCCGTCTCGAACATCCCCTGCGCCGTGCGGTTGAACGAGTAGTCCACCGGCCGGTACGTGCCCGCGGGGAGGTTGGGCGGATAGTGCGCCTCGATGTTGCCGGCCTGATAGTAGCCGTGCACGGGGCGTTCGATCGTGTCGAGCAACTCTTCGCGCGCGTAGAGGAAGCCGAGCCCGAAGTCGCCCATCAGCCATTTGAAGCTCGAGCAGCTCGCGAAGTCGATGCCGCTCGCCTTCACGTCGAACGGTTCGGCTCCGGCGGCGTGCACGATGTCGGCGTACACGTAGGCGCCGTGCGCGTGTGCGAGCGCTGAGACGGCGGCGAGATCGTGCTGAAAGCCGTTGTACATCGCGGCGGCGGAGACTTCGACGAGGCGCGTGTTGCCGTCGATGGCACGCTCGAGATCGCGCAGGTCGATGCGCGCGTCGGGTGTGGGAGCGACCACGCGCACGTCGAGTCCGCGCTTCTTGAGTTCCATCAGGTGCATGATGGAGCCTTCGAAGTGCAGTCCGTCGGTCACGACGTTGCCGTGAAAGCGATGATCGAGCCCGAGCGCGCGCGTGACGAGGTTCTCTCCGGCGCTGGTGCTCGAGACGTGCGCGATCTCGCTCGGTTTCGCGTTGATCAGTTGCGCAAAGAGTGCGCGCGGCGTCGGCACGGGTGGCAATGCCGGTGCGGCGGGCGTGCGCATCGATCCTCTCGCGTCGGCCGCCGCGCGCGCGGCCTGCACCGACACCTTGGGGATCGGATGCGTGTAGGCCGCGTTGAGATACGTGTAGCCCGGCTCGATCGAGAAATCGTCCGTGCGCGGGAACGGCGCCCCGGCGCCGGGCAGCGTCACCGGCATCGCCTCGAACGCGCCGGCTTCCCGCGGGAATCCGAAGGCGCCCGCGGCCGCCGCGCCGCCGAGTGACGCGAGCAGGTCGCGACGGTTCATCGTCAACGGGCTGCTCCGTGTCTGCGGATGAGATCGGGGGACGTGCGGGACACGCGGGCTCCACGGGTTGAGGTGCCTCGGGAATGTACCTCGCATCCAGCGACCCGCGAGGGCTGTTTGGTCCGCCCGGTCGGTCGCCCGGTCGGTCGCGCGGTCGGTGCGCGCGGTCGGTGCGCGCGGTCGGGCGACCACGCTCGCTCTGCCGCGCCCTGTGCCTTACACGCTTCGAGCCAATCGCCTCTCGGCGCTTGTCTCTCGCTACGGCACGAGGCGCGGCGACGCGAACGCGGTCGCCCTCCCTGCCGATCTTCCGCACGAATCAGGGCTCGACGCGAAGGCCCCCGCGGGAGGCGCTCGCTGTATGGACGCCGGACG
>CAIRBD010000419.1 GCA_903876745.1 uncultured Gemmatimonadota bacterium | reverse complement strand
CGCTGCATGTTCGAGCCCATGAGCGCGCGGTTGGCGTCGTCGTGCTCGAGGAACGGGATGAGCGCCGCGGCGATCGACACGAGCTGTTCGGGCGCCACGTCCATGTAATCGATGCGGCCGGGCGAGACGAGCGGGAAATCGCCCTGCTGACGGCACAGCACGAGTTCGTCGAGGAACCCGTTGTCGTCGCCAAGCGGCGCCGACGCCTGCGCGATCGTCGCTTCCTCTTCGCGGTTGGCGTCGAGCCACGCGATCTCGTTCGTCACCTTGCCGTTCTTCACGACGCGGTACGGCGTCTCGATGAAGCCGAGGTCGTTGACGCGCGCGAAGCAGGCCAGCGACGTGATGAGGCCGATGTTCGGACCTTCCGGCGTCTCGATGGGGCACATGCGGCCGTACTGCGAGTAGTGCACGTCGCGGACTTCGAAGCCGGCGCGCTCACGCGTCAGGCCGCCCGGTCCGAGCGCCGACAGGCGGCGCTTGTGCGTCAACTCGGCCAGCGGGTTCGTCTGGTCCATGAACTGCGACAGCTGCGACGACCCGAAGAACGCCTGGATCACGGCCGAGACGGTGCGCGCGTTGACCAGGTCGTCGAGCGCGATCTTCTCGGTGTCCTGGTTGATCGACATCCGCTCCTTCACCAGGCGCGCCATGCGCGACAGGCCGACGGAGAACTGGTTGGCGATCAGTTCGCCCACCGAACGGATGCGGCGGTTGCCCAGATGGTCGATGTCGTCCACGTGGCCGCGATTCTCGTGCAGTTCCACGAGGTAGCGCACGATGGCCACGAAGTCGTCCTTCGTGAGCACCGTGTGACTCGCCGGCGTGTGGAGCCCGAGGCGCTGGTTGATCTTGTAGCGGCCCACGCGCCCGAGGTCGTAGCGCTTGGGGCTGAAGAACAGCCGCTCGAGGGCCTGCTTCGCCGTCTCCTTGTTGGGCGCGTCGCCCGGACGGAGCAGCGAGTAGATCTGCTTGAGCGCCTCGTCCTCGCCGTGCGTCGGATCCTTGGCGAGGGTGTTCTTGATGAGCGTGCTCTCGGCGCGGCCGCTCGGCACGAAACACTGGACCTTGATGAGGCCGTGCTTGCGCAGCCGCTTGGCGAGCGTCTCCTTGAGCGCCTGACCGGCTTCGGCGATGACTTCGCCCGTCTCCGGGTCGATCACGTCGACGGCGATCACGCGCGGCACCGGGCGCTCTTGGCGCTCGATCGCGTCGAGTTCGTCGCGCACGTCCACGGTGGTGTAGCTGGCGAACACCTTCACGGTGTTGACCTTCTGCCGGCGGAGGCGGTTGAACACCTCCTCGGTCAGCTCGTCGCCCTGGCGGACGAGCAGCACGTTCTCGGCGCGTTCGCGCTCGGCGCGGGCCTTCTTGGTCTTCGCCTTCGGCGCGTCGTCGGCCGTGGCTTCGCCCGGCAGCTCGATGTCCTCGGCGACGATCGCGCCGACGATCTCACGGTTCTCGGCACGCCCCTCGCGCTTGCGGTTGAGGTCGAGCTCGCGGACGGCGAAGAAGAGCCGGAGGATGTCGGCGTTGTTCCCGAAGCCGAACGCGCGGAGGAGCGCGGTGGCCGGGAACTTCTTCTTCTTGTCGATGTGGACGTAGATGATGTCGTGGATGTCGACGGTGAACTCGACCCACGAGCCGCGGAACGGGATGATGCGCGCGGAGATCAGGCGCTGCCCGTTCGGGTGCGTCGACTCCTCGAACACCACGCCCGGCGAGCGGTGGAGCTGGCTCACGATCACGCGTTCGGCGCCGTTGATGACGAAGGTGCCGAGCGGCGTGAGGAGCGGGAGCTCGCCCAGGTAGACTTCCTTCTCGATCTGGTTCTTGACGCGCTTCTTGCCGTCCGCCGCATTCTCCTCGTAGACCGTGAGGGTCAGCGTGGCCTTGAGCGGCGCCGAGTACGTCATGTCGCGCCCGATGCACTGCTCGACCGTGTATTTCGGTTCGCCGAGCGTGTAGCGCTTGAAGTCGAGCGAGAAGTTCTCGTGGACGTCGGTGATCGGGAACAGGTCTTTGAAGACCCGCTCGAGGCCGACGTCTTCGCGATCGTGCGCGGCTGCGTCGAGCTGCAGCAGCGACTCGAACGCACGCGTCTGGATGTCGAGCAGATGGGGCATGCCCATGCCGTGCTCGAGCTTTCCGAAGGAAATCTGTTTGATCATATCAACCCGGGTTCACCCAAGGACAGGCGAAAACCGCCCCCACCCCGTCGCCGCGGGTGTTCGCGGCGTGGAGGGGGAGCGCAGAAGACTTCAGATGATGCGAGGTGCGAATGCGTGCATTACGGAGACCAAGTGAGGGGAGTGGAGCGTACCGGAGCGCGATCGCGCCCCGGTACGGACCGCCCGCCCTTACTTGATCTCGACGGTGGCGCCCTGCTCTTCCAGCTTCGCCTTCATCGAGGCGGCCTCGTCCTTCGTCACGCTCGCCTTGAGCGAGCCCGGCGCGGCGTCCACCAGGTCCTTGGCTTCCTTCAGGCCAAGGCCGGTGAGCTCGCGCACGACCTTGATGACCTGGATCTTCTTCGGTCCAGCATTCATCAGCATGACGTTGAACTCCGTCTGCTCCTCGGCGGCGGGCGCCGCAGCGGCCGCCGGGCCACCCGCGGACACGGCCGAGATGGTCACGTTGAACTTCGTCTTGAAAGCATCGATCAGGTCGACGAGCTCGATGACGGTCATGCCGCCGATCGCCTCGAGGATCTCGTCCTTACCCATGGTCGCGTTAGCCATTGTTCCGATCTCCTTGTAATCCCCCAGGCGGTGCTGGGGCGTTGTTGGTCAGGCAGACGCCTGGGGGGTGGTCTCTTCGAGCTGAGTCTTCTTCGCCTCGAGGGCGAGTGCGAACATGGAGAGGACGCTGTTGAAGCAGCCGACGAGCTGGCTGAGCGCCTCATCGCGGGTCGGGAGCGAGGCGAGTCTCTTGACCGTCGCCGCATCGACCTGCGCGCCTTCATACAGCCCGCCCTTCACCGCCGGACGCGCGTCGTTCTCCTTCGCGAAATCCGTCAGCAGCTTGGCGGCGATGATCGCATCCTTCGCGACCACGACGCCCGTGGGCCCCTTCAGCCGCATGCCCGCGAGACCGCTCTCGTTCACGGCCTTGAGCGCGAGGGAGTTCTTGATCACGACGTATTCCACGCCGGCCTTGCGGAAGCGGCGGCGCAACTCCGTCATCCGCTTCACGTTGAGACCGGTGAAGTCGGTGTAGTAGAGCGCGCTGGCGCCCACCATCTTCGCCTTGAGCTCGGCGACGAGCTTTTCCTTTTCGGGTCGCTTCATGGCTCGTTACCGGTAGGGAGTGGTATCGATCCGCACGCCCGGGCCCATCGTACTGCTGACGGCGACGGTCCTCACGTACACGCCCTTGGCCGCAGCGGGCTTCGAGCGGACGATCGTATCCATCAGGGCCTGGAAATTCGTCTCGAGGGACTCGAGGGCGAACGAGACCTTGCCGATGGCGGCGTGCACGTTGCCGCCCTTGTCGACGCGGAACTCGATCTTGCCGGCCTTGGTCTCCTTCACCGCCTGGCCGATGTTGAACGTCACGGTGCCGGCCTTCGGGTTCGGCATCAGGCCGCGGGGACCGAGCACGCGACCGAGCGCGCCGATCTGTCCCATCTGGTCCGGGGTCGCGATCATGATGTCGAAGTCGAGCCAGCCTTCCTTGATCTTCGCGATGTACTCGGTGCCGACGAAATCGGCGCCCGCGGCTTCGGCTTCCTTCGCCTTGTCGCCGACCGCGATGACGAGCACGCGCACGGTCTTGCCCGTGCCGGCCGGCAGCACGACGGTGCCACGCACGACCTGGTCGGCATGGCGCGGATCGACGCCGAGGCGGATCGCGACATCGACGGTCTCGTCGAACTTCGCGAACGCGGCCTGCTTGATGATCTCCAGCGCCGCCTTCGGCTGGTAGTTCGACTCCACCACGCGGGACTCGCTCGCCTTGCGGTACTTCTTGCCGTGGGTATGCATCAGTCGATGACCTCCACGCCCATCGAGCGCGCCGCGCCGGCGACCATCGCCATCGCGGACTCGACCGAGTCGGTGTTCAGGTCGGGCATCTTCAGCTCGGCGATCTGCTTGCACTGCGCCTTGGTGATCTTGCCCACCTTGTTGCGATTCGGCTGCCCCGAGCCCTTCTCGATGCCCAGCGCCTTCATGATGAGGATCGCCGCGGGCGGCGTCTTCAGGATGAAAGTGAAGGACTTGTCGGCGAAAATCGTGATCTCGACCGGGAGGATCGTATCCTGGCCCTGCGTCCGAGCGTTGAACTCTTTGCAGAACGCCATGATGTTGATCCCCTGCGGGCCGAGCGCGGTGCCGACCGGAGGGGCCGGGTTCGCCTTGCCTGCAGGGATCTGCAGTTTGACGAATCCGGTGACCTTCTTTGCCATGGGACTCCCCTAGACACGTATAGCGGACCGTTGCCCGAACTCGAGAAACGAGACGGGAATGG
>CAIRBD010000418.1 GCA_903876745.1 uncultured Gemmatimonadota bacterium | reverse complement strand
CCTGCACCTGCGGCCCGGCGACGAACTCGTGCGCCGCCTCGGCGGCGTGCACCGGTTCGCGGCGTGGGACTCCCCCATCCTCACCGATTCGGGGGGCTTTCAGGTGTTCTCGCTCGCCTCGCTCAACTCGGTCACCGAGGACGGCGTGGCGTTCAAGAGCCACATCGACGGCTCGCCGCGGCACTTCACGCCGGAGTCGGTGATGCAGATCGAGACGAACCTCGGCGCCGACATCATCATGCAGTTCGACCACGTCATTCCGGGGCAGAGCGAGCACGCCGCCTCGAAGGACGCGAGCGAGCGCAGCCTGCGGTGGCTGGAGCGTTGCCGCGTGGAGTTCGAGCGGCTGCACGCCGTGGAGGGCGCGCCCGTGCAGACGCTGTTCCCCATCGTGCAGGGGGGCATCCACGCCGACCTGCGGCGCGAGGCGGCGGTAGCCATCGCCGGCGCCGGTGCGTGGGACGGCATCGCCATCGGCGGGCTCTCGGTGGGCGAGGAGAAGCCCGCGATGTACGCGATGCTCGAGGTGTGCGACGACGCCATCCCGCGCGACCGGCCGCGGTACCTCATGGGGGTCGGCTTCCCCGAGGACTTGGTGGAGGGGGTCGCGCGCGGCGTGGACCTCTTCGACTGCGTGGCCCCCACACGCATCGGCCGCAACGGGGCGGCCTTCACGAGCGACGGGCGCATCAACCTGAGAAACGCCCGCTTTCGGGAGGACCCGGGGCCGCTCGAGGACGGCTGCGGCTGCGCCGCCTGTCGCCGCTTCTCCCGGGCGTACATCCGGCACCTCGTGGTGGCCGACGAGATCCTCGCCCTGCGCCTCCTGTCGCTGCACAATGTACATTTCCTGATCGCCCTGATGCGCCGCGCTCGCGAGGCGATCCGCGCCGGGACATTCGACGCGTGGAGCCGCGACTGGCTCCTCCGTTATCACTCCAAAGCAGACTGACGATGCACTCTTTCCTTCCCGTGTACGCGCAGGCCGCCGCCGCCCAGGGTTCCGGTGGCATGTGGGTGATGGTCATCCAGTTCGGCGCCATCTTCGCCATCTTCTACTTCCTGATGATCCGCCCGCAGCAGAAGCAGCGGAAGTCGCACGAGGAAGCGCTCCTCGCGCTGCGCAAAGGCGACCAGATCGTGACCGCCGGCGGGCTCGTCGGCGAGGTCATCCACATCAAGGAAGGCTCGAAGGACGGCACGCCCACGGGCACCCTCGACGACCGCGTCACCATCAAGACGGGCGAGTCGCGCGTGATCGTCGAACGCGGCCGCATCGCGAAGGTGCTCGGCGCCAACCCGAGCGAAGCCGCACAGCCCCTGCAGAGCTAGGCTCCGATGGCACGGCTCGGCATTCGCGTGCTCGGTGACCCCGTTCTCCGCGAGGAGACGAGGCTGGTCACCGAGGTGACCCCCGAGTTGCAGCAATTGATCGACGACATGATCGAGACGATGCACGCCGCCAAGGGCGTCGGGCTCGCCGCGCCGCAGGTGGGGCGCACCGAGCGGCTCGCCGTCGTCGAGGTAGACGGTGCGGCGCACGTGCTGATCAACCCGGAGATCGTCGAGCGTGAGGGGAGCATCAAGTGGGAGGAGGGGTGCCTCTCCATCCCCGACATCTATGGCGACGTCACGCGCAGCGCGCGCGTCGTCGTGCGTGCCATGGGGCGTGACGGCCAGACGGTGGAGATCGAGGGGACCGAACTCCTCGGCGTGTGCATGCAGCACGAGATCGACCACCTGCACGGCAAGCTCTTCATCGACCATCTGAGCTTCCTGAAACGCACCAAGGTGCTCGCGCAGTGGGAGAAGGAGAAGGCGAAGTATCCCGGGCTCGTCCGCACGATCTTCGACGACGAAGACGACGACCCCGCACACGACGACGAACGGATGTAGCACCGTGCGCATCGTCTTCTTCGGCACCCCCGACTTTGCGACGCCCACGCTGCGCGCGCTCATCGGCGAGGGACACGATGTGGTGGCCGTGGTGACGCAGCCCGACCGATCACGCGGGCGCTCCCGCTCGCAACTCGATCCGTCGCCGGTGAAGGTCGTGGCGCTCGAAGAGGGGATTCCCGTGCTGCAGCCCGAGCGCCCGCGCGGCGCCGAGTTCGTGGACGCGCTGCGGAAGCTCGAAGCCGATGTGTCGGTAGTGGTCGCCTACGGCCACATCCTGCCGCGCGACGTGATCGACCT
>CAIRBD010000417.1 GCA_903876745.1 uncultured Gemmatimonadota bacterium | reverse complement strand
GGTCGCGATGGGTGCGGGGATCGCTGGATTCGCCATGTCAGAGCCTCACAAAGGGTGTGTACCACCGAAGGACTGCGCTGAACGACCGTGCTACTTCACCACCGCGCCGCCGTGCCGGTCGTCGTTCACGAACCGGTCGCGGTACGGCATCTTCACTTGCACCAACGACGCCGAGTCGAGCACGGCGGTCGCGGGGATCACCTGATTGGCCGACAACAGGTACGCCGTGAGGGCGTACGTCTCGTCGTTCGTGAGCGAGCCCGGCGCCGTGTGCGGCATCGCGCGACGCACGTAATCGAAGACCGCCGTCGCATACGGCCAATAGTTGCCGATGGTCTTGGTGGTCTTCCAATCCTTGGCGAAGGGGAAACCCTCGCCCTTGGGATCGCGCCCGATCAGCGCGGGGAACGCGGGCGGCATCCCCGCACCGGCGGCGCCGTGGCACATCGCGCACTTCTGCTGGAAGAGCGCGGCGCCGTCGGCGGCCGAGCCGTGCCCGGCGGGGAGTCCGTGGCCCGCCGGCGTGACGTCGATGTCGATGGCCGCGATCTCCGCCACCGTCGCCGCGCGTCCGAGCCCATAACGCGGCTGCGCATCACGCGCCCCGCACGCGGCCAGCGCCACGCACGCGCCCGCCATCCATCGCGACGTGCGCATCAGGTCTCTCCGTGGAAGAAGACGCGACCGTCGGCCATCACGCGCCAGCCGACGATGGGATTGAAATGAAAGTCGGTGCCCGCGCCGCGCGCCTTCATCAGTGTGGCGCGCGTCGGCTGCACGTAGCCCGATTCGTCCACGGCGCGCGACAGCAGTATCGCTTCACGCCCCTTCCAGTCCCACTGGTGCGTGAACCGCACGGCGGCCTTCGGCAGCGGCGCGCCCTGCAACTCGGCCTCCTGCCACGTTGTGCCGCCGTCCGTGCTCACATCCACGCGCGTGATCACGCCACGCCCACTCCACGCGAGGCCGCTCACGGGCCACCACCCCTTGCTGAGGGTGCCGGGGAACGCGGGCGAGGTGATGATCGACTTGGCGTCCATCTCGAAGCTGAACTGTCGCGCCGTGCCGTCGGGGAGCGGGTCGGTGTACTTGCTCGTCTCCCAGCGCGTCATCCACGGCGCCGTGCCGAGTTCGAGACGGCGCAGCCACTTCACGTTGGTGTTCCCTTCCCAACCCGGCGTGAGCAGGCGCAGCGGGAAACCCTGCTCCGGACGGAGCGGCTCGCCGTTCTGCGCCCACACGATGAGCGCGTCGTCCATGGCTTTGGCGATTGGGATGGAGCGCGTCATCACGCACGCGTCACCGCCCTCGGCGAGGAACCACGTCGCCTCCGGCTTCACGCCGGCCTCGTCGAAGAGCGCGCGCAGCGGCACCCCGGTCCACTCGGTGTTCGCGAAGAGTCCGGCGACTTTCTGCGGCGTCATCTCCGGTTTCGGTTCGCGGTAGGCGCCGCGCCCGTTCCCCGAGCACTCGATGAAATGCGTGCGCGTGACCTGCGGAAAGCGCTGGATGTCGGCGAGCGTGAAGACGAGCGGCCGGGCGACGAGGCCGTGCACGGTGAGCGTGTGCCGCGCCGGATCGATGCGCGGCACGCCCGCGTGGTGCCGCTCGAAATGCAGGTCGGCCGGCGTGATGGTGCCGGTGAGATCCTGCAGCGGCGTGAGCGAGTTGCCGGTGACCTCGCCGACGGGCGTGCGCGCGGGCGTCACGAAGGTCGACCGCGCACCCACGGCGGATGTCGGCGCTCCCTGCAGCTTGGTGGCGTCGAGCGGCACGGGAGGTAACGGCGTCAGGGCAGGCGGCGCGGCCGCCTGCTGCGCGCCGATCG
>CAIRBD010000416.1 GCA_903876745.1 uncultured Gemmatimonadota bacterium | reverse complement strand
GGTGCCCCAGATGACGACTTCCGGCAGCTTCGCGAGCTTCGCCTCGTGGAAGCGGCGAATCAGCGCCGGCAGGACATGCGAGTTCTCGAGCGCGAAGTTGTCGCCGGGCCCGTAGAGGTTGGTCGGCATCAGCGAAATCGCGTTGAAGCCGTACTGGCGCCGGTACGCCTGGCACATCTTGATGCCGGCGATCTTGGCGATCGCGTACCACTCGTTGGTCGGCTCGAGCGAGCCCGTCAGGAGGTGTTCCTCCTTCATCGGCTGCGGCGCGAGGCGCGGATAGATGCAGCTGGAGCCGAGGAACAGGAGCTTTGAGACGCCGTTGCGCCATGCGGAATGAATGATGTTGGTCTGGATCGCGAGGTTGTCGCGAATGAACTCCGCCGGGTATGTATCGTTCGCGTGGATCCCGCCGACCTTGGCGGCTGCTAGATAGACCTGCGTCGGCCGTTCGGTCGCGAAGAACTGCTCGACCGCGACGGCATCCGTCAGGTCTAGTTCGCGGTGGTCGCGCAGCACGAGTTCTGCCGAGGTCTTCGCCGCCAACTCGCGGGCGATCGCAGCACCAACGAGGCCGCGGTGTCCCGCGACGAAGATCCGCCCCGATACTGCCGCGGCCACCGCCCTACTCATGCGCCGCGACCACCTTGTAGCCCTGGTTGACGAGCATGGACTCGCGCTTCGCCTCGGCGAGGTCCGAGTCGACCATTTCGGCGACCAGTTCCTCGAACGTGACCTTCGGCGTCCAGCCCAGCTTCTCGCGGGCCTTGGTCGGGTCACCGAGCAGGGTTTCGACCTCGGCCGGCCGGAAGTACTTCGGGTCGATGCGGACGATCGTGCGGCCGGTCTTGGTGTCGACACCCTGCTCGTCGAGCCCGGTGCCGCGGAACTCGATGCGCATACCGAGGCGCTCGCCGGCAAGTCGGACGCAATCCCTGACCGAGTACTGCACGCCGGTCGCGATCACGAAGTCCTCAGGAGTGTCCTGCTGCAGCATCAGCCACTGCGCCTCGACGTAGTCGCGGGCATGGCCCCAGTCGCGGCGCGAGTCGATATTGCCGAGGAACAGGCACTGCTCGAGCCCAACCGCGATGCGCGACAGCGCGCGGGTGATCTTGCGGGACACGAACGTCTCGCCGCGGCGCGGCGATTCGTGGTTGAAGAGGATGCCGTTGACCGCGTACATCCCGTAGGACTCGCGGTAGTTGACGGTGATCCAGTAGCCGTAGAGCTTCGCGACGCCGTAGGGCGAGCGCGGATAAAACGGCGTCGACTCGCGCTGCGGGATCTCCTGGACCTTGCCGTACATCTCGGACGTGCCGGCCTGGTAGAAGCGGACGCGATCCTGGACGCCGAGAATTCGAATTGCCTCGAGGATCCGCAGCGTGCCCATCGCGTCAGCGTTCGCGGTGTACTCCGGCGTGTCGAAGGACACCGCGACGTGGCTCTGGGCGCCGAGGTTGTAGATCTCGTCCGGCTGCACTTCCTGGACGATCCGGATCAGGTTGGTCGAGTCCGTCAGGTCGCCGTAGTGCAGCCGGAAACCGACGTTCGACTCGTGCGGATCCTGATAGAGATGATCGATGCGGGCGGTATTGAACGACGAGGCGCGGCGCTTGATGCCGTGCACCTCGTATCCCTTGGCGAGCAGCAACTCCGCCAGATAGGAGCCATCCTGGCCAGTTATCCCGGTGATCAACGCGCGCTTTGCCATGCTCATCCCTTGCTCGAATCCAGCGATCCGGACCATACCAGCCGAATCTTACCGCCTCCCTATCCGCCGGTATACGCACCCGAAAAGGCCAAATTGCGCCCCGCAAACACATCGGGGGCCCTAAGGCCCCCGATGTCAGATCGAACCAGCATTCGGTTCGGTCGGCGCCTTATACGTCCT
>CAIRBD010000415.1 GCA_903876745.1 uncultured Gemmatimonadota bacterium | reverse complement strand
CTCGAGGTCGAGGTGGTTGGTCGGTTCGTCGAGGAGGAGGAGGTCGGCGGGGGCGACGAGCTGCGCGGCGAGCCCCACGCGGCCGCGTTCGCCACCCGAGAGCGTGGCGACGGCGCGCGTCTTGGCGTCCTCGGCGTCGAACTCGAGGCCCTGTAGCACCGCGTCGACGCGCGCGTGGAAGGTGTATCCCCCCTCGTGCGCGAAGGTCTCGAGGTCGTGGCCGTATTTCTCGAGCATCGCCGGGGTGGCGCGCTCGCCGAGTTCGGCGAGTTGGGCGGCCTGTTCGGCGAGGGAGCTCTCGAGGGCGAGGACGTCGGCGTAGGCAAGGGCGGCGGCGTCCCACACGGTGGTGGCCGCACCGAAGTCACGGTACTGGTCGAGGAGCGAGACCTTCATTCCCGGCATGCGGGCGACGGCGCCGGTGGAGGGGGTGAGGGCGCCGGTGATGATCTTGAACAGCGAGGTCTTGCCGCACCCGTTGCGCCCGACGATCCCCCAGCGTTCCCTACTACCCACTGTGAAGGTTACGTCTTGGAGTAGCGTGGTCGCACCGAACTCGATGCCGATGTTGGAAAGCGAGAGCATGGTCACGGGGGAAAGATCGCCCCTCGCACGCGGCATTCCAAACGGTGGTGCCGGGAACGTGACAGTCGAGTACGGGGTAAGCACTGTCACGGGTGTCTGGACTGCATAGCTTTCCCCGACCCACCATGCAAACGATACTCTTCGCGCTGTCGCTCAGCGCCGGCAGCACGCTCCAGGCGCCCGCCATGCCGCGCCCCGATACGGTGCCGGTCGTCGATGCTGCGCGGCCCCTGTCCGCGCCGCTACTGTCTACGCCGCTCCTCGCGCCGCCCGTGGCTGACGCGCCGATGCTGGGCGTGCCGTTGCTGCCGGATCGCGCCGACGCCGAGGATACGGTGCGCCGCAAACCGCGCCCCAAGGCGATCGAGTACAGCGACTGGTACCAGACGCGGCTGCAGATCCACAAGGCGGCGAGCTGGGCCACCCTGCCGCTGTTCGTGGGGCAGTACTACACCGGGGAGACGCTCATCACGAAGGGCACCGATTCGCCCACGTGGGTGAAGCGGGTGCATCCGATCCTCGCCACGGGCGTGCTGGCGTTGTTCGCGACGAACACGGTCACTGGCGTGTGGAACCTCTGGGAAGGGCGGGAGGATCCGAAGGGCCGCACGTGGAACGTCGCGCATTCGATCCTGATGCTGGCATCCGACGCCGGATTCGCGTACGTGGGCGCGCTGTCGAAGAACGCGAAGACGTCGGGGACGACCCGCGACCAGCATAAAGCCGCGGCGCTCACCTCGGCCGGACTCGCGTTGGTGTCCTACGCGATGATGCTCTCTCCGTTCCGGCAGGATCAATAATGAGCCACTCGCATGACCGTCCATGCGCCGGCTGCGCCATCGACCGGCGGGCCTTCCTCTCGCAGGCGACGCTCGCCGCGGTCACGACGCTGCTCGTAGAGGCGTGCGGCACCGGCGTGTGGGATCCCGTGTCGCCGCTCGCGAACACGATCCCGTCGAACGGACTCGCATACAAGCTCGCGGATTACCCCGCGCTGGCGACGGTGGGCGGCATCGTGAAGGTGATCGATCCGACGGGTGCGCCGCTCGCGCTGGTGCATCCGACAGCGTCGACGTATGTGGCGCTCTCGCTCGTTTGTCCGCATCAGGGGACCACGGTGAACGTGTCGGGGAGCGGATTTCTGTGCCCGAACCACGGCGCGCAGTTCGCGGCCGACGGCACGTGGACGGGCGGGAAGCAGGCGACGGCGAATCTGACGTCGTACGCGACCACCTACGATGCGACGAGCGGGCTGATCACGGTCGCGGCGCCGAAGACGACGACGCCGGCGACACCCGTCGCGAACGGCTCGCAGGTGCTGGTGACCTTGGCGAACGTGCCGGCGTTGGCGGCCGTTGGCGGCATCGCGCGCGTCGATGGCAACACGAGCCGGCCGGTGGCGCTCGTGCGGACGGCGCAGGACTCGTACGTCGCGCTGTCCATGGTGTGCCCGCATCAGGGGGCGACGGTGTCCATCCAGAGCGGCGGATTCAATTGTCCGCGGCACGGGGCTCGGTTCTCTGCGTCGGGCACCTGGCTCAGTGGACAGCGCACGTCGAACCTCGTCGTGCTCGCGTCGACCTATGACGCGACGGCCGGCACTGTGAAGATCACCGTCTCCGGCAGCACGTCGGGCGGTGGCGGTGGCGGCGACGGCTAGCGGTGCGGCAAACGCGGGACCGAGTCGCCGCGTTTATTATTGATTACCCAGTCGCGCTCCGCCCCCCAGGCAGCGGCGACCACCCCGAAGAGGGACCACCAGCATGTCGATCGTCGACACCATCGCTGCGGCTGTGAAGCCGTGGAACACGCTGTACTCGCACTCCAAGTTCGTGGCCGGCACGGTCACCTACGCCCACATCAGCGCGCTGCTGATCGGCGGCGGGTTCGCCATCTCGTCGGACCGGGCGGCGTTGCGGGCCCGGGGGGCCGATCTCGAGGAGAAGAAGCGGGTGCTCCGCGACTTCGCCGGGGTGCACCGTCCTGTGGTGACGGCGCTCGCTGTGATGGTGATCAGCGGCGCGGCGCTCGCCCTCGCCGACGTGGAGACCTTTTTCGTCTCCCCGGTGTATTTCGTTAAGCTCGGGTGTTTTGCCGCGCTGCTGGCCAACGGTTATCTGGTGCAGCGCACGGAGCGGCAGCTGGCTGCCAACCCGTCGCTCAACAACCCGCTGTGGAGCCGGTTCACGTATGGCGCCGTCGCCAGCCTCGTGCTCTGGCTGACGACGACGCTCGTGGGCGTCGTCCTCGTGAACAGCTGACCCGGAGCCCGACGAGTGACTGATCAGATCCACGACGCGCCCGAGAGCGAATGCCCCGGCTGTGAACTCGGCCGGCGCGCCTTCCTGCGCGACGCCGCGGTGGCGTTCGTCGCGCTGGCGGCGACCGGATCGAGCGCTGCGGCGCTGCCCGTGCGCGCCATCGCGGCGCTCTCCACGCGCGGCCGCGTCGTCTCGTATCCGATCCCGGCCGTCGATGGCGTGAGCATCGACAAGGCGAACGACGCCATCGTCTCGCGCACGGCAGGGAAGGTGTTCGTGATGGCGCTCACGTGCCCGCACCAGAACACGGCGCTCAAGTGGCTCGACGGCGACAAACGGTTCCAGTGCCCCAAACACACCTCCAAGTACACGCCCGAGGGGGTGTTCATCGAGGGGCGCGCGACGCGGTCGATGGACCGGTTCGCGGTCACCAAGACGGGGAACGCCGTCGTCGCCGACCTCGACAAGCTGTACGAAGAGGATCACGACGTGGCGCAGTGGAAGACGGCGTTCATCACACTCTGACCGCCGATCATCCCTGAGAACACGACGGGCGCCGCGATTCCGCGGCGCCCGTCTGCGTTCGTCCCCGCGTGCGGATCAGCCGTCGAGCGGCACCGGCACCATCAGCACGCCGCTCTCCAACGCCCGCTCGGCGATCGCCTTGAGCCGCGCGTCCTGGTTCCTCTCGAGCCCGCGCACGTGGCGGCGCGCACGGCGCATCGCCATCGGCACGAACACGCGCACGTGGTCGAGGTCGGCGGCGGCGCCGTCGAGTCCCTTCTTCTCGATGGCCCAGGTGGCGCGCGAGAGCGCCGCCGTGGCGAGGTAGATGTCGATCGCGGCGTTGGCCATCCGCTCCTGCAGGAACTGGCGTTCGATGATCGTCTTTCCGTGCTCGATGAGCACCTTCTCGACGTTCATCGCGAGGGCGTGGATGACGGTGCTCACCATCTCGGCCTCGTCCTTGAGCGTCTCGTGCACCTTGCTGAACTCGGGCTTCACGAGCTGGCGTTTCACGCGGCCGCCGATGTACGAGCCGATGGCGCCGAGTGAGCTGAGCGGCTCCTTGAACGCCTTGCCGATCTCCTTGAGGTGTTCGCCGGGCTGCTGGAGGCCGGTGAGCGCGATGAGGGCGCGCAGGATCTCGTTGGTGCCCTCGAAGATCAGGTTGATGCGGGAGTCGCGCACGGCGCGCTCGTACGGATACTCCTTGGAGTAGCCGATGCCGCCGGCGATCTGCTGCGCGTCGCTCGACGCGCGGAAGACGAGTTCCGACCCGAAGATCTTGCACGCCGCGGTCTCGAGCGAGAAATCGACGCCGCCCTTGTCGACCATCGCCGAGGTGAGCATCCAGCCGGCGTCCGACGCGTACACCTCGGAGGCGGCGACGGCGAACTTGCGCTGGATCATCTCGAACGAGCCGATGGGGCGTCCGAACTGTTCGCGCTGCTTGGCGTAGGCGAGCGCGTGCTCGAGGATCTTCTGCGCACCGCGCGTGGAGCCCGAGGCGAGGCCGAGGCGCCCGCTGTTGAGGATCTCGAGGGCGATCTTGAAGCCGCCACCCACCTCGCCGAGAAGGTCGGCGACGGGGACCTTCACGTTGGAGAAGCTCACGGTGCGCGTGTCGCTCGCCTTGATCCCCATCTTCTCCTCGAGCTTGCCGAGGGTCACGCCGGGGTCGTGCGCGTCGACGATGAACGCGGTGACGCGCTGCTTGGTCTTGCCGTCGATCTCCACGGGGACCTTGGCGAACACCGTCATCACGCCCGCCCAGCCGGCGTTGGAGATCCAGATCTTCTCGCCGTTGAGCACGTAGTGCGTGCCGTCGGCGCTGGGGATGGCGGTGGTGCGCATCGCCTGCGCGTCGGAGCCCGAACCGCTCTCGGTGAGGCAGAAGGCGGCGACGAGCTCGCCGGTGGCGCACTTGGTGAG
>CAIRBD010000414.1 GCA_903876745.1 uncultured Gemmatimonadota bacterium | reverse complement strand
GCGATATGGTCCACGTGCGGCAGCAGCTGCGCCGCGAACTGTTTCTGGTTCCCGGGGATGCCGCCCACTGAGATGCCGCCGAACCCGACGCCGTTATACCCGCGCTGCCGCCCCACGAAGCACACGCGCTTCGGTTCGCCGCGGACCTGGTGGTAGGCGAGCGCGATCTTGAGCGCCGTGTCGACCGCCTCGCTCCCCGAGTTCGTGAAGAACACGTGGTCGATGTCGCCCGGCGCCATCGCCGCCACGCGTTCGGCGAGCGCGAAGCTCAGCGCATGCCCCATCTGGAAGGGCGGCGCATAGTCGAGTGTCGCGGCCGCCTTGGCGATCGCCTCGGCGATCGGCGCGCGGCAGTGCCCCGCGTTCACGCACCACAACCCGGCCACGGCGTCGAGCACCTGATGGCCATCGGCGTCGGTGTAGTGCATGTCCTTCGCCGAGACGAGGATGCGCGGCGCCTTCTTGAAGGCACGGTTGTTCGTGAAGGGCATCCACAGCGACTCGAGCGAAGGGGCAGACTCGAGTGGGGCGTGGAGCAGGGCTCCGAGCGAAGGGCGGGCGACGGTGGTCATACGTCGAATCTACGACGAGAGAGGGCGGGCGACCAATGGCCGCCCGCCCCTCCAACTACTAAAACCGTTAACGGTGAACGGTTTACCGTAAACCGTTGACGGTTATGCGCTCGCGTGCTCAATCGTCGCTTTTGAGCTCCAACTGTCCTTCGGGCGTGCCGTCGCCTTCGTCACCGGCCTCGCCCTCGACTTCCGGCGAGTCGTCCGGCACCACGCGCGCCACGGCCGTGATCACGTCGCCCATGTCGAGGTTCATCAGCTTCACGCCCTGCGTGTTGCGGCCGGCCACGCGCACGCCGGAGACTGGCGAGCGGATGATCTGTCCGCCGCGCGTGATGAGCATGATCTCGTCCTCGGCCAGCACTTCGAGCAGCGCCACGACGTTGCCCGTGCGATCCGTGCGGTTGACTGTCTTGATCCCCTTGCCGCCGCGCTTCTGCACGCGGTAGTCGTCGATGTGCGAACACTTGCCGAGCCCGAGTTCGGTGACGACGAGCAGCGTCGCCTCGCGCTTCACGACGACCATCCCCACCACGCGGTCGTCCTCACCGAGCTCGACGCCCTTCACGCCGGTCGTGTCGCGCCCCATCGGGCGGGCGTCCTGCTCGTGGAAGCGCACGGAGAGACCGTGCTTGGTGGCGAGCACGATGTCGTTCGTGCCGCTCGTCACCTGCACGTCGATGAGCGCGTCGCCCTCCTCGATCTTGATCCCCTTCACGCCCGTCACACGGACGTTCGAGTACTCGCTGAGCGCCGTCTTCTTGATGGTGCCGTTGCGCGTGCAGAACAGCAGGAACTCGTCGTCCGTGAACTTCTTCACCGGCACCATCGCCGCGATCAGCGTGTCCGGGGTGACGTTGATGAGGTTCACGATCGGCTTGCCGCGCGTCGCGCTCCCCGCCTGCGGGATCTCGTGCACCTTCAGCCAGAAGCACCGCCCGTCCGCCGTGAAGCAGAGGATGTAGTCGTGCGTCGAGGCGATGAAGAGGTGCTCGATGAAGTCCTCGGCCTTGAGGTCGCTCCCCTGCCTCCCCTTCCCGCCGCGCCGCTGCTTGCGGTAGGTCGAGATCGACGTGCGCTTGATGTAGCCCGAGTGCGAGATCGTGACCACCATCTCCTCGTCGGCGATCAGGTCCTCGATCGTGAACTCGCCCTCGTCGGCCGTGATCTGCGTGCGGCGCGCGTCGCCGAACGCCTCCACGACCTTCGCCAGCTCCGTCTTCATGATGCCCATGCGCTTCGGCTTCGACGCGAGGATGCTGTTCAACTCGGCGACGAGCGCGCGGACCTCCGCCAGCTCCTCCTCCAGCTTCTCGATCTCGAGGCCGGTGAGCTTGGCGAGGCGCATGTTGAGGATCGCCTCGGCCTGCCGCTCACTGAGCTTGAAACGCCGCTGCAGCTCGGTGCTCGCCGTCCCGCTGTCCTCGCTGGCACGGATGACCTTGATCACCTCGTCGATGTTGTCGACGGCGATCTTGAGGCCTTCGAGGATGTGCTCCCGCTCCTTGGCCTTGTCGAGGTCGTGCTGCGTGCGCCGCACGATCACTTCGTGGCGGTGCGCGATGAAGTGCTGGAGCACCTCGCGCATCCCCATGATCTTCGGCACGAGGCGCCGCGTGGCCGGGTCGGGCACGAGCGCGAGCATGATCACGCCGAACGTGCCCTGCATCGTCGTGTGCTTGTACAGCTGGTTCAGCACCACGCGCGGGATGGCGTCGCGCTTGAGCTCGATGACGATGCGCGTCTCCGTGGTGCTCTCGTCGCGCAGGTCGCTGATCCCCTCGACCTTCTTGTCGCGCACGAGATGGGCGATCGTCTCGACGAGCGTCGCGCGGTTCACCTGGTACGGCAGCTCGGTGACGACGATCTGCGACTTGGTGCCTTTCTCGTTCTCTTCGATCACGGCGCGGGCGCGCATCACGACCTTGCCACGGCCCGTCTCGAGATAATCCTTGATCCCCGCCGTGCCGTAGATGAACGCCGCCGTGGGGAAATCCGGCCCCTTGATGTGCCGGCGGATGTCGTCGATGGTCGCGTCGGGATTGTCGATGAGCATCTCGACCGCCGCGGCGACCTCACGCAGGTTGTGCGGCGGGATGTTCGTCGCCATGCCCACGGCGATGCCGCTCGACCCGTTCACGACGAGGTTCGGCAGCCCGCTCGGCAGCACCGTCGGCTCCTCGAGCCGGTCGTCGTAGTTCGGCGCGAAATCGACCGTGCTCTTGTCGATGTCGGCCAGCATGTCCACCGCGACGCGCGTGAGGCGGGCTTCCGTGTACCGGTACGCCGCCGCCGGGTCGCCGTCCATCGAGCCGAAGTTCCCCTGACCGTCCACGAGCGGATAGCGCAACGAGAACGTCTGGACCATGCGCACGAGGGCGTCGTACACCGACTGGTCGCCGTGCGGGTGATACTTGCCCAGCACGTCGCCGACGACGGTGGCCGATTTCTTGTACGGCCGGCCGGGCACCAGCCCGAGCTCGTTCATCGCGTACAGCACGCGCCGGTGCACCGGCTTGAGACCATCGCGCACATCCGGCAGCGCTCGACTGACGATCACGCTCATCGAATAATTGATGAACGACTCTTTGATCTCGTCGTCGATAAGGCGCGGGAGGATGCGCTCGCGGTTGTTGGGAGCGGTCATCGGGAGCGGGTGAGGGGGTGGCCTGGCCGCGGACTCGAACCTGTTGAATCTAATGAGTCGCGCGCGCAAGGGCAACGCCCCCGACGCGCGCTAAACCGTTGGACTTTCTATGCTTACGAACTGGCTTCGGGAGGGCTTCGGCGGAGCTACGTCCGCAGATGGGTTACGCGCCCGTGCGCTCGGGTGCGCCACCGCTCGTTGCACTTGGAGCGGCATCGCCCACCGCGATGTCATCCGCGATCCCTTCAGCCGTCTCTTCGTTCTTCACTTCACGGTCGATCGCGTCACGCTCGGCCTTGTACCGCTCGTACCACGCACGCGTGACCTCGCCGGCGAGCTCACGATTGCCGAGCCCGAACGACAGCGCCAGCGCCAGCGCGATGGCGCCGAAGATGATCGCGAACGCCGTCGTGACGATGTTCGTCGCCACGCCGAGCTCCTGCAGCGACATGAAGATCGCGAGCAGCACCACACCCGTCTTCCCCGTGCGCGCGAGGGTCGGGCCGCCGTGCAGCGCGCTCGTGCTGGCCATGATCAGCCCGCCCACGAAATCGCCGAGCACGATCCCGAGGATCACGATCACGATCGCCGCGATCACGCTCGGGATGTACCCGACCAGTTCCGAGAACACCTGGCCGAGCGAGTCGAGTCCCAGCGCATTCGCCGCGACGAGCATCACCGTGAACATCACGAACCAGAATCCGACGTTCGCCATGAGACGCGTCGGATTGAGATGCGTGCCGGGACGATCGACGGCCTGCGAGAGCCCGCCCTTGCGGAGCAAGTCGTTCAGCCGGATGCGCCGCAACAGCCGCGCGATCCCTTTCTGCACGAGTTTCGCGAGCAGATAACCGGCGAAGAGTACGACGGCCGCGCCCAGCAGCGCAGGAATGAACTCCCAGAGCTGGGCGAAACTCGTTTGAAGCCGGTCGAGAAAATTCACGGAGGCACCCGAGGGGAAGGTGCCGTGAAATCTAGAAGGTCCAGCGTGCCAGCGGGTAGGCGCCCGGCTGCCGCGTTGCCGCGCCGAGCACGCCGGCCGGATTCAACTCGAGCCGCCCGAGCGAGCGCCCCGCGTCGGCGCGCGGAACGAGGAACCGCTCGGCGAGCACCAAGCCGGCCGTCGCGCCCAGCGCACCGAAGCCGACGGTCACAGCGCTCAGCCGCTGATGCGCGGCGGCCGTGAGCAGTCCGACGCCGGCGCCCATCACGCCGCCTGCGGCGGCGCCCAGCGCCACCACCTGCCCTTCAGCGGCGCTGTGATCGTACGTGCGCACCAGGAACCGATCGCCCGCGAACGCGCCGAGCAGTGCGCCGCCCGCGAGCGCCGACGTCACGCGCGCCTTGTTCGGCGACCCACTCGCAACGAACGTCCCCGCCATCGCCGCGCCGATCCCCGCCGAGGCCCAGAGTGCGGTGACGTCGCCGTCCGTGATGCGATACTCGGCACGGCCGGCATACCAATGACCGAGCGGCAATCCCACGAGCGCGGCGCCGACGGCCGCGGCGCCGCCATCACGGCCGGCCCGCGCGCCATTGCCCGCACTGCCGAAGCCATAGCCGATCACGCCGAGCAGATCGCCGCCGAACCGCGTGGCCGCCGCTTCGCCCTCGGTCATGCGACCGCCGGCCACGAGGCCGCCCGCCATGCCGGCGAGCGAGCCGATGAAGAGGCCGCCCGCCGACCCGTGCGCGTCGGCGTGCGTGGCCTGCGCCACGGCCCATCCGGCGAGGGCGCCGCGCACCGCGCCGCCGGTGGCGAAGTCACTCGCGACGGAGGTCACCACGTGATGCCCCGAGAAGTCGGAGGCAGCGAAGTAGCTCCCCGTCGCCACGACGAGGTAGGTGGCGATCACGGGAACGCCGTTGCGCGCGACCGTCATGGCGAAGGCGGGGGCATAGACCATCGCGCCAAGGACGGTCTGGTCGCGCAGGAAGTTCACCTGGCGCACCGCGCTCTCGTCAGGACGCGGCGCGGCGAGCGCGGCGCGACGTGCCGGCGCAGTGACGGGCGCGCGCCCGACCGGCGCGGGACGCTCGTCGGTACGCGCGTCGCTGCGCGCGTCGCTGCGCGCGTCGCTGCGCGTGCCGCTCACCGCGTTGCCTGGCACGTTGCGCACGGAATCGGCGAGTTCCAGGCGGCGCGCCGCCTGGGCGCGGACCGTGCTCGGGAGCGTCGCGAGAACGAGCGCGGAACAGGCCAGCGTGCGGAATGAGCGGGTCATGGGGATG
>CAIRBD010000413.1 GCA_903876745.1 uncultured Gemmatimonadota bacterium | reverse complement strand
CGATGTCGGCGTCGGTGAACGGATCGTCGCGGCGCATCGCGCGTGCGATGGTGCGCCCCACGAGCCGGTCCACGAGCTGCGGGGAGAGGCCGAGCCCCGGACTCTTGCTCGTGACCATCTCGCGCGTGAGCGGCGTGCCCGCCGCGATGTCGGCCGCCGCGACGAGACTCTTGCTCAGGGTGCGGCGGTTGAGCGTCTCGCCGCGCGTGATCCACCGGTGCGGCGCGCCGAGGGACGCTTCCACCTCGCGCAGCGCGCGCACCTGCTCGGCGAACATCGCCGGCTCGAGACTCGCCTTGTGGTCGGGCCCGCGCATCGTGCGGTCGAGCGTCAGGTGCCGCTCGAGCATGCGCGCCCCCATCGCCACGGCGGCGAGCGAGATCGCCGTGCCCGTATCGTGTCCTGAATAGCCCACGGGACGCCCCGACCACTCGCGCAGCGTCTCCATGAAGCGAAGGTTGATCTCCTCCGGCGCCGCAGGATACGTACTCACGCAGTGGAACAGCGCGTACTCGGCGCCCTTGTCCTCGAGGAACGCCAGGGTGCGGCGGATCTCGTCCTCCGTGCTCATCCCCGTCGAGATCAACAGCGGCTTTCCCGTGGCCACCACGTACTCGATGAGCGGGAAATTGGTCATGTCGGGGGAGCCGATCTTGTAGCCGTCGAGCGCCATCGACTCGAGGAAGTCCACGCTCCCGCGGTCCCACGGTGTGCACATGAACGTGACGCCCTTCGCGGCGCAGTACGCATGCAGGTCGCGGAAGTCGTCGTCGCTCAACTCGAACTCGATCAGCAGCGGCACGATGTACTGCAGCCCCTGCTCGCCGGCGCGCGGCTGGTCGATGATCTCCTGCCGGTACGTCTCGGTGAGCTTGCGTTTCTGGAACTTCACCGCGTCGGCGCCGGCGGCGATGGCCGCGTCCACGAGCTGCTTCGCGACGGCGAGACTGCCGTTGTGATTCAGGCCGATCTCGGCAATGACGTAGCACGGCTCGTGGGGGCCGATGCGGCGTGTGCCGATGCGCAGATGGCGTTCCCTCGTGCTCATGTCGGGTCGGTGCGCAGCCAGTCCCAAGTGCGGCGGATCCCGTCGTCGAACGGGATCCACACGTCGAGCCCGAGTTCGTCGCGAGCACGGGCGATGCTTGGAACATAACGGGATGATGTCGCGCCGGGCGGCGGCGTTGTGACGCGCGTCACCGGGAGCGGCGGCTCGTGGAGTGCCGCGATGCGCTGCGCCGCATCCCACAGCGTGAACGCCTCCTCCGACCCCACGTTGTACGCGCGCCCGGGTTCGCCGCGCACGAGCAGCGTCCAGCACCAGGCCGCAAGGTCGGCGGCGTAGAGCCACGATCGCACCGGCGTGCCGTCGCCGCTCAGGGTGATGGAGCGCCCGGCCAGCGCGTCTTCGAAGAAGTTGCCGATCGCGAACTGCCCGTTGAGCGGCAGCCGCGGCCCTATGAGCGCAAAGGCGCGCGCGCTCACGAACCCGACGCCGCGCGCCACCGACGCCTCGCCGCGCCGTTCGGCCTTTCGCTTCGCGGCCCCGAAGCGCTGTGCGGCTTCGCCCGCGTCGGCCTCGCCGGTGTACGCCTCACCCAGCCACTCGATGGACGCGGGCTGCGGGCCGTACACCGAGCCCGAGCTCACCTGCAGCAACCGTATGCCTTTGCCCGTCTCGGCCTCCTCGATCAGCCGCTCAGAGCCGCGAAGGATGATCTCCTCTACCTCGTCCGGGCGCTCGGCATTCATCTGCGGCGGCGAGGCCGACGCGCAGTGCACGATATGCGTGAACGCGTGCGTCGGCGGATCGGCCATGCGCACGTCGCCCACGTGGATGCGCACCAGCGGAGAATGGGCGAGATGCGGCAGATGCCGCTCGAATGCCGCGCGGTCGCGCACGAGCACCGTCGCCTTGATGCCAAGTGACAGCGTCGACTCGGCGTGCACGAGCGTCTCCAGCAGCCAACTGCCGACGAACCCCGTCACCCCCGTGAGGAAGATACGGGCGCCGCGATAATCCTCCCACACGTGGCGCGTGTGGTCGAGCACGTGCTGCAAGTCGGCCGCGGGAAGCGGAGGGCTGGCGTCCGTCACTGATTCCTGTGTTGGCTCGTCACGGCGACGCGGGCGCTACGCCCGCTTGCCGCCCCGTGCGAAATCGTGGATGCTCGTCGCGATCCAGTCCAGCATCGGCTCCGTGAGGCCGGGATAGCACCCCACCCAGAACGACCCGCGCATCACCTGATCGGAGTGCGTGAGCTCGCCCACCACCCGGTGCGGCACGTCGCGATACGCCGGCTGCCGCACGAGGTTGCCGCCGAAGAGGAGCCGCGTGGCGATGCGGCGAGACTCGAGGAACCGGATCAATTCGTTCCGCTCGAAGCCGGCCTCCTCGCGCACACGCAGCAGGAACCCGAACCAGCTCGGCTGGGCCTTCGGATGCACGGTCGCCAGCTCGAAGGTCGACTCGAGATCCGACAGCATCGCGACGAGATAGTCGTGGTTGCGGCGGCGCGCCGTCACGAACCCCGGCAGCCGCTGCAGCTGCGCCACGCCGATCGCCGCCTGCATGTCGGTGAGCTTCAGGTTGTAGCCCACGTGCGAGTACGTGTACTTGTGGTCGTAGCCAGCCGGCAGGCCGCCCATCTGGTGGTCGAACCGCTTGCCGCAGGTATTGTCCTTGCCGGGATCGCACCAGCAGTCGCGCCCCCAATCGCGCAGCGACTCCACGATGCGCTTGAAGCGCGGGTGCTGCGTGAGCACGCAGCCCCCCTCCCCCATCGTGATGTGGTGCGCCGGATAGAAACTCACCGTCGCCAGGTCGCCGAACGTGCCCACCGGCTTGCCGTCGAACGTCGCACCGACGGCGTCGCAGCAGTCTTCGATGAAGTACAGATCGTGCGCCTTCGCGAACGCCGCCACCGCCGCCGCGTCGAACGGATTCCCGAGCGCGTGCGCGAGGATGATGGCGCGCGTCCGCGGCGAGAGCGCCGCCGCGAGCTTCGCCACGTCCACGCCGTACGACGGCAGTTCGATGTCCACGAACACCGGCACGAGCCCGTTCTGCAGGATCGGATTCACGGTCGTCGGGAACCCGGCGGCGAGCGTGATCACCTCGTCACCCGGCTTGAGCGCGCGGTCCTCGAGCAGATGCGATGTGAGCGCGCTCACCGCGCACAGGTTCGCCGACGACCCCGAGTTCACGAGCATCGCGTGCCGCGCGCCCATCACCTGCGCGAACTCGCGCTCGAACTGCGCGGCGAACCGCCCCGTGGTGAGCCAGAAGTCGAGGCCGGCGTCCACGACGTGCTGGATGTCGCTCGCCCCGAACACGCGCCCCGACACCGGCACCGGCGACGTGCCGGGGACGAACGGCGCGTCCGTGAACGCGGCCGCGTGATACTCCGCGACCAGCCCGAGGATCTGCGCGCGCAGCGCGTCGGCGCGTGAGCCGGGGTCAGCCACGGGCGAGGAACTCGCGGTACCAGGCGATCGTGCGGTCGAGCCCTTGGTCGAGCGAGAAGCCCGGCGACCAGTCAAGCAGGCGGCGCGCCTTGGCCGCCGAGAGCCACTGGTGCTGGATCTCGTGCTTCGCCTCTGCGCGCACGTCGGGCTGCAGCGGACTCTCCATCCGCTCCAGGATGCGCCGCGTGAGGGCGAGCACGTCCACCTGGAGTTCGTTGGAGAAGTTGAACGCCTGCCCGCGCAGGTCGGCGCGGTCGTGCAGCGCCTGGGCCAGCTGCATGTACGCCGAGGCGCCGTCTTCCACGTAGAAGTAATCGCGGATGAGCGTGCCATCGGAACGCAGCACCGGACGCTCGCCGCGCAGCGCGGCGCGGATCGTCCCCGGCACGAGACGGTTCCAGTTGAGGTCGCCGCCGCCGTAGAAGTTGCCGCACCGCGTGATCGCCACCGGCAGGTCGTACGTCACGCCGTACATCGTCGTGATGAGATCGGCCGCCGACTTGCTCACGTCGTACGGATGCCGCCCCTGCAGCGGCGCCGCTTCGTCGTACGGCAGCTGCTCGTGGTCGCCGTAGGCCTTGTCGCTCGACGCCACGATCACCGACCGCACGAGCGGGCTGCGCCGCGACGCCTCGAGCAGCGCCCACGTGCCGCGCACGTTCGTGTCGAGCGTCGACACAGGATTGCGGTTGGCCACCCCCACGATCGTCTGCGCCGCGAGATGGAACACCGTGTCGATCTCGTACTCGCCCAGCGCGCGCTCCAGCACCTTCTGGTCACGCACGTCGCCGCGCACCACCGCCACGCGCTGCAGCAGCTCGCCCGAGATCAGGTTGCTCCGCGGCACCCAATCGCGCACCAGCGCCACCACCTCGGCGCCGTCCTCCACGAGCCGGCGCACGAGCCATCCGCCGAGCAGTCCCGTCGCACCCGTCACGAACACGGGGCGATCACGCCAATAGGATGACGCGTTCATTTCCAGTCACTCCACGGCCGGACGCCGCTGATGGTTTGGTCCACGGTGTACGTCGCCTTCAAGGTACCACCGTCGAGTCTCGCCGGACCAGATGATGCACCTTGAGCACGTGCCCGCGCGCATGCACCCGCACGATGCTGAGCTCCGTGTACGTGCGCCCGAGCCGCTCGAGCGTCGGATCGCCGTCCGCGTGGTTCGAGAACTCGAGGAACCAAAGCTCGGGCACACGCGCCGGTTCCATCCGCGCCACGTCGGTCTCGTCGGCATACACCGGCGAGGTGACGCCCGTGGTGCGCATCGTGCGGCGATACGTGACGGAATCGAGCGCGCTCCAGACGTTCCAGCGCACGCTCTGGCTCGTCGCGACGACCGCGTCGGGCGACGGCCGCATCTTCTGGAACAGCATGTTCTGCACGTGGTGGTAGCCGGTGAACTCGAGGTTGTAGACGAGTTCGTCCTTGCCGGGGCCGCCGAACTCCCCCGTGATGGAGGCCATCCGGTACATCACCCGCTCGCCGATCGAGAACGTGCCGTACATCCACCGCGACACGGGGTCGGCCGAGCGGTACGCCGCCAGCGTGAACAGCGCCCCCACCACGCCGAGCACCACGCCCCGCAGGCGCGCGCCAAGGCCGAGCCGCAGCAGCGCGGCGAAGAACATCATGAGAAACAGGGGATACAACAGCGCGAAATACCGCAGGTTGCTCCAGGTGCGAAAACTCGTGAGCAAGTAGGTGAGCAGCAGCGTGAGCGTGGTGAGATATCCGAGCACTTTCGCGTCGGCGCCGCGCGCCGCGCGATACGGCGCCCGCCGCACCATCCGCCACAGCCCCACACACGCGTCGGCGCCGATGACCGCGCTCACCACCCACGCAAAACCGAGCACGAACAGCCCCGCGGCATAGCTGCGGAAGATCGGCTCGCTCAAGTCGAAGAAGTTGAACCCGTCGATGGGCGCCTTCTGCCAGGTGTGCTTCCAGATCCCGGATTGCCCGACCGTCGCCGTGCGCCAAGCGGCGATCGCCGCGAACAGGATGAGCGGCACGGCCGTCACCCAGCGCGATGCCGCGCGGCGCATTGCGAATCGCACCCGGTCCGCGCTCCCGCCCACCCCGTCGCGCAGGTCCCACACGGCGTGCAACGCGAGCATCACGGCGTACGCGAGCACCCCGGTCTCCTTGGAGAAACAGAGGAACGTGCCCGCCGCCGCGGTCCATCCCCATCTGCCGTTCAGCAGCGCCGCCAGTGCCGCGAAGAAGAACACGTACACGCCGAAGTCCACGTTCGGCTGAATGAGCGTCGAGAGCAGCACCGGGTGCACCGCACAGATGAGCGTCACGAAATCGAGCTGCCGCGCGTGCTCCGGCGCGGGGAAGACGCGCGCCAGCACCATGCGGATGCACGCCAGCGCGAGGATCCCCAGCGCGATGTTCGTGAAATGCAGCGCCGCGATATCGAAGGGCTTGAGCATCTGCGGCAGCGCCAACAGCAGCGTCCACCCCTGCGCCGGATGCCCCGCACACCGCAGCGACTCGAGCGACAGTCCCTTCTGCGCCGCATCCATCGCGCAACTCGCGTACAGGCGCCCGTCCCAGATGGGCACGTAGTCGCGTTCGGGGAGCAGGATGAGCAGGAATGCCGCCGCGATCATGGCGAAGTTCAGCATCCGCTCGCGCCCCACATCCGCCCGTGCCAGCAGGCGGGCCGCCAGCGCACCGCGGCGGCCGGTCGCCGTCACTTCGCCATCCGCGCTCACGAAGTCACCATCGGCCGGTCGAGCCGCGCGAGCACGGTGCCGGCCACGAGCGCCACGAGGTATCCGTAGGGCAGCCCCGCGGCCACCACGCCAAGCAGCATCGCCAGCGCGAAATCGCGGGGCCGGTCGGTGAGGTCGCGCAGCAGCGAGAGGATCGCCACGCCTTCCACGAGCAGCAACACGCCGAGCATCGGCTTCGGGAAGAGCATCGCCACCTCGCCGATGCTCCCGCCGAACAACAGGCCGAGCGTCGCGATGCCGAGTCCGGCGATGATCACCGATCCCCCCGTGCGGCCACCGAACGCGTAATGGCCCGCCATCCCGCCCGAGCCGTGGCATACGGGAATGCCGCTCAACAACGGGCTCACGATGTTCATCAGCGAATACGTGAACCCGATGCGCCGGATGGTGAGCGGCGAGCGCTCCGGAAAGAGATCGGCCGCCACCTGCTTGGTGGCCAGCACCGAGTTGCCGAGCGAGAGCGGGATCTGCGGGATCGCGAGCAGCACGAAACCGCTCATGACGGTCGCCACATTCGGCATGTGCGGCACGGGGAGATGCACACCGAGCGCCGCGACGGCGGGCGCACTCGCACCGCTCACGAACAGCGCGAACAACGCCCCGAGTGCCAGCACGATCGGCGCCGGCGGCGTGCGGCGATTGCCGAGCAGCGCCACCACGATCACGAACGCCACGGCAGCGAGTGCGTAGCCGGCCATGCCCCCCGACGGCACGTAATCGGCGACGGCGAGCCGGCCGAGCTGCAGCCCGAGCCCGCACTGGATGCCGCGCACCACCACTTTCGGCACGATGCGCGCGAGCCAGTCGAGCGAGCCCGTCACGACCAGGAGCAGCATCAACACCCCGATCGCCAATCCACCGCCGTAGACCACATCCGCACCCACCTGCTGCGCGATCACGATCGCCGCCACGGCCTTCAGCGGCTGCACCGGCATCGGCATCTTATACACAAGCCCCGTAACGACTTGCAGAGCGCCGAACACCACCAGCACGCTGGTCGCATCGAGGTGCGCCGCGGCGATCATGCCCACGATCAACGGCAACGACGTCCCCAGGTCGCCAAAGGCGCCAGAAACCTCGTTCCGGTCGAACCGTATTTTTCCAGCGGGCGGCGTCATCAGGCGTATATTCGAGTGGCGTCGCACGTCCTACAAGGGAGCATATGACTGAACTTGCCCTGGATATCCGGGGGATCAGCAAGAGCTACGGCGATTACCAGGCCGTCAAAGCGCTCTCGCTCGCCGTTCCCAAGGGGGCCGTCTACGGCCTCCTCGGCCCGAACGGCGCCGGTAAGACGACCACCATCCGGATGATCCTCAACATCATCGCCCCCGACGAGGGGACCATCAGCCTGCTCGGCCGAGCCAACACCGACGTGGGCATGATGGACCGCGTGGGTTACCTGCCCGAAGAACGCGGCCTCTACAAGAAGATGCAGGTACGCCGCGTGCTCCGGTTCCTCGCCGAGCTCAAAGGAATGAGCGCGAAGGACGCCGACCGCGGCATCGACTCGTGGATGGAGCGCCTCTCCCTCAAGACCCCCGAGAAGGACTGGGGGCTCGCCAAAGTCGAGGAACTCTCGCGCGGCATGCAGCAGAAGGTGCAGTTCATCGGCACCTTGCTCCACGACCCCGACCTCGTCATCCTCGACGAGCCGTTCAGCGGCCTCGACCCGATCAACGCGCAGGCACTCAAGGACACCGTCGTCGACCTCAAGAAACGCGGCCGCACGGTGATCTTCTCCACGCACCTGATGGACAACGCCGAACGCCTGTGCGACTCGGTGTGCATCATCGCGCGCGGCGACAAAGTGCTCGACGGCACCGTGGCCGGCGTGAAAGCCGAGCACGGTGGCAACAACGTCGCGCTCTCGGTGGCGGGCGGCAGCGAGACGATCAGCCGCGTGCTCTCCGACCACCAGCTCGTGGAGCGGGTGGACGACTCCAATCGCTTCTTCGAGGTGGCGCTGCAGAAGGGCGCCGATCCGCAGGCGCTGCTCCGGCGTCTCGTGGAAGCGGGCGCCGTGGTGCAGCGGTTCGAACTCGTGCAGCCTTCGCTGCACCAGATCTTCCTGGAAAAGGTCGGCGCCACGGGCGTCGAAGCGGGGATGAGCGGACATGGCTAAGCTCTGGGTGGTCATCAAGCGCGAGTACACGGAGAAGGTGCGCTCGAAGTGGTTCATCATCAGCACCATCTTCGGCCCCGTGTTCTTCGCGGCCATCACGATCCTGCCGGGCTACATGTCGATGCGCGGCATGAAGAACGCGCAGATCGCCGATATCCGCATCCTCGACGCCACGGGCGCGGGCATGGGGCAGCGCGTCGCCGACCGGCTCAAGGCGCAACACGAGAACATGCAGCGCCTGCCGGTCGGCCGCGGTACCGTGCCGTCCGTCAGTACCGCTTCGACGGTCCTCACGGTCGAGCCGGAGAAACTCGCCGCCGCCGAGAGCCTCTCGACGAAACTCGTGATGAGCAAGGAGAGCCAGGGCTATCTCGTCCTCGACTCGGCGACCATCAACTCGAAGAAGGCACGCTACGCAGGGCGCAACGCCTCGTCCATCCAGGAGATGGAGCTCATCCAGAACGCCGTGAGCTCGGCGTTCCTCGCCTCGCGGCTCGAGAGTGCCGGCATCCCCGCGGCACGCATCGACTCGCTCACGCGCTCGCGCGTGGACGTGAGCGCCGAGCGCATCGATGAGAAGGGGCGTGGTGGCAGCGGCCTCGTCAGCGCGATCTTCGGCTTCGTCATCGCGTTCCTGCTGTACATGATGATCATCCTGTACGGCCAGAACGTGCTGCGCGGCGTGCTCGAGGAGAAGACGACGCGCGTGGCCGAGGTGGTGATGAGCAGCGTGAAGCCCGACATCCTCCTCGCCGGCAAGGTGATCGGCGTGGGCGCGGTGGGACTCACGCAGCAGCTCGTGTGGTTCGCGAGCGCCGCAACCTTAATGGCGTACGGCGCGCAGATGGCGAAGGCGATGGGGATGCCGAACATGAGCGCCATCGTCTTCCCGAGCGTCTCGCCGCTGCTCGGCGTGAGCCTCGTGCTCTTCTTCCTGCTCGGCTACACGTTCTATTCGGCGCTCTTCGCCGCCGTGGGCGCGATGGTCGGCAGCCAGGAAGAGGCGCAGCAGGCCGCGCAGCCGGTGATGATGCTGCTGGTGGCGAGCATCATCATGGTGCAGCCGATCATGTTCAACCCGAGCGGCACGCTCGCCACGACGATGAGTCTGTTGCCGTTCTCGGCGCCGATCATCATGCCGCTGCGCATGAGCGCCACGCAGGTGCCGACGAGCGAGGTGGTGGGGTCGCTCGTCGGGCTGGCGATCGCGTGCTGGGCGGCGATCTGGGTGAGCGCGCGGATCTACCGCGTGGGGCTGCTGATGACGGGCAAGCGGCCGAGTCTGAAGGAGCTGGTGAAGTGGGTGCGGTACGCGTGACAAGCAGTTGGACGCCGCGTTATCTGAACTCCGAAGCGGAGTTGCACCAGACTCGGCGCCAGCTGCTGGAACGTTTCCGGTCGGAACGAGCGGACGCGGCGGACAAAACGATGGAGATCGACCTCGGCACGCTGTCTGGCGACGAGCGTCCCCTCTTCGACGGACTCGTCGAGCAGGGAGTGATCGTCAGCTGGCGGGGCGGCTACTACCTCGACGAGGAGGCGCTCAAGGCGGCGGATGCTCCCTTGGCGCGGCGGGCGATACTCGGAGCGATCGTCGTAGCGGCAGTGGTCGGTGGGATGCTGTGGCTGACGTCGCGCTGAGCCGGCGGCCCACTGCCTATGCGAAGGGGCGCCATCCGTATCGG
>CAIRBD010000412.1 GCA_903876745.1 uncultured Gemmatimonadota bacterium | reverse complement strand
CGATGCGCGCGGCGGGCACGGTGATGTGCACGCCTTTCGAGCCGCGCAGTGCAGGCAGTGCGGCGGGATCCTCGAGGCGGGCGATGGTGTCGGTCCACGGGCCGCAGGCGTTCACGACCACCCGTGCGCGCACGTCGAATGTGCGGCCGGCGATGCGGTCGTGCACGACGGCGCCGCAGACGCGTCCGTCATTCTCGAGTAGCGAGGTGACCTCGGCGTAGTTGAGCGCGGCGGCCCCCGCGTCGACCGCGCTCAGGATGTTCGCGAGCGTGAGACGCGCGTCGTCGGTGGCCGCGTCGAAGTACAGCGCACCTCCGGTGAGCCCCTCGTGGCGCAGCCGCGGTTCCTCGGCGAGCACCCCCGACACGGAAAGTGCGCGGTGCGGATGCGCGTTGCGGAAGAGCGAGAGGAGGTCGTACAGCCAGAGGCCGGCGACGATCTTCCAGCGGGGGAGCCGCGCGCCGCGGTACACCGGCCATGTGAACTGCAGCGGATGCACGAGGTGCGGCGCGATGTGGAGCAGGATGCGCCGTTCCCGGCTCGATTCGAACACGAGATGCAGGTAGCCGTGCTCCAGATAGCGCACGCCGCCGTGCACGAGCCGCGACGACCGGCTGGAGGTGCCGCTGGCGAAGTCCTCGCGCTCGACGAGCACGGTCCGGAGCCCGCGCAGCGCGGCGTCGCGGGCGATGCCGGCGCCGGTGATGCCGCCGCCGACCACCAGCAGGTCCACGGGCTGGTCGGTGAGGCGGGAGAGGAGCTCGGCGCGGGAGGGGGGCACGGCAGGTCCGGAGGGGGATCGCTGAGTGTACCACACGCGGACAACGGCGGAAAGACGAATCCCGACGCGCCTGACGCGACGCACCACGTTTCGCCGCGGGTCCGGGGGTGGGTGGTCAGTTAGGCTCGAAGGGGTTACTCTAATGCGATTCGGTGCGGCCTCATCCGCCAGGCGCTCCCCCGCTCTGACCGTACCCGACTGACCCAGACGATTCGAAGGAGGATCGTGATGCTGACGAAGTTACCTGTGCTTGCCCTCATCTCGGCCGGTGTCGTGGCCTCGACCTGCGGTCCCAAACAGGTGAGCGTCGCCGTCGAGCCCGCGACCGCCGTCATCTACCAGCTGGGAGCGGCAGGTGACACGACGAAGAGGCTCGGTATCGGCTCCGCGGCGTTCGAACTTCCCGAAGGCGACGTCGAGCGCGTGGTCGCGATGGCACCGGGCTACAAGCCGGTTATCCGCGTTCTCACGCTCGCGGACGCCACGGCACAGAAGCCCGTGCTCATCCAGATGAAGGACCGCGTCGTGCAACTGCGGGTGACCCCCCCCGACGCCGACGTGACGCTGGACGGCCGCGTCATCTCGGCGCGCACCACGCAGCTCGTCGAGGTGCGGGACGGGCAGGTACGTCAGGTCGAGGTGAAGAAGACCGGGTTCAAGGCGGTTCAGCGTACCTACGCCAATCGCGAAGGGCAGCCGGCGCCTCCGGAAGTCGATGACATCGCCTTGAACCAGCGCGTGGTGAGCGTCCGCGTGATGCCGGGCGGCACCCAGATCGACATCAACGGCTCCAAGTACGGCGAGAATTTCGCCGAGGTTACGGTGCCGGCCAACGGCTGCACGATGGTGCGGGCCTCGAGGCCGGGCTACATGCCGATCGAGAAGCAGTATTGCATGCGCGAGGGGATCCAGCCGCCGCCGCTGGATGACCAGATCACGCTGAACGACCGCATGGTGGAGGTCATCCCGGAGCCGGAGACGGCGGAAATGTGGGCGAACGGCCGCCGGATCGGCGTGGGTCCGCAGCGCGTCGTGGTGCGGCAGGGTCAATGCGTGCGGGTCGATGTACGGGCGAACGCTTTCTTGCCGTGGCGCAAGGAATACTGCCTCGGCGACAACGCGACGACGCTCCCCATCGACGCCGAACTGGCCAAGCTTCCCGGGGACAGCCTGTGGGCCAAGTCCGCCGAGAGCGATCAGGCGAACGTCAACTTCACGATCTCGGTGAATGAAAAACGGACCGAGACCGACTCGTGGAAGATCCTCAGCCAGATCGTCACGAACTACTTCGATGTGCTCGAACTCAGCGACAAGGAGACCGGTTACATGCGGACCGGTTGGAACGTCGCGTCAATCCCCCAGACCAACCGCATCGTTCGCACGCGCGTCATCGTGAAGCAGGCGAGTGCGTCGCCGCTCAAGTACACGGTGAAGCTCGTGAGCGAACACACATACTCCGCGAACAGCGTCAAGGATGACGAGGAGTTCGCGCCTTGGACGCGCATCCTGGTGCGGTACAAGGACGTGATCAACGAGATCCAGGAACGTCTCAAATAGCACGACCCGCAACCCGCCTTTGGGGTTCGTGGGGCCGTCCCGGTGGCTTGGGGGGCGGCCCCACCGTAATTTCCACAGTCTATGACCACTCCAGTGCGCGGCCGTCGCGTGGCGATCATCGCCGGCGTCCGCACTCCGTTCGCGCGGTCCGGCACGGTCCTCCGCGGCTTCTCGGCCATCGAGCTGGGGAAGATCGCCGTCAGCGAGTTGGTGCATCGCACCGACCTCGACCCCGCGATGCTCGACCTGCTCACCTTCGGCACCGTGTTGCCGTCGGTGCTCGCCCCGAACATCGCGCGCGAGATCGCGCTCATGCCGCTGCTCCCCAAGGGCGTGCAGGCGTGGAGCGTGAGTCGCGCGTGCGCCTCGGCCAACCAGGCGATCACCGACGCCGCTGATCAGATCGCGCTCGGCCACGCCGACATCGCGATCGCCGGCGGCGCGGAATCACTCTCGAACGTCCCCATCCTGCATTCGCGCGGCTTCAGCGACGCGCTCGTCGCGGCGAGCAAGGCGAAGACGCTCGGCCAGCGCCTGCAGGCGTTCGCGAAGGTGCGGGCCAAGGATTTCATCCCCATCACGCCGGCCATCGCCGAACCGACGACGGGCGAGTCGATGGGGCAGTCGGCCGAGAAGATGGCCAAGCTCAACGGCGTGACGCGGGACGAGCAGGACCTGCTCGCGTTCGCGTCGCACCAGAACGCCGCGAAAGGCACGGCCGACGGCCGACTCACGGCCGAGATCGCGCCGGTGTACCTGCCACCGAAGTTCGAGCAGGCCATGACGACCGACAACGGCGTGCGCACCGATACGTCGCTCGAGGCGCTCGCGGCGCTCAAGCCCGTGTTCGATCGCAAGTACGGCACGGTGACGGCCGGCAACGCGTCGCCCCTCACGGACGGCGGTGCCGCGGTGCTGCTGATGAGCGAGGAGCGCGCGAGGGCGCTCGGCTACGCGCCCATCGCGTACATCCGCAGCTATGCGTACGCGGCGCTCGATCCGGGCGAGCAGCTGTTGCAGGCGCCCGTGCTGGCGGCGCCCGTCGCGCTCAAGCGCGCGGGGCTCACGCTCAAGGACATGGACCTCGTGGAGATGCACGAAGCGTTCGCCGCCCAGGTGTGTTCGAACCTGCGCGGGTTCGAGTCGAAGTACTGGGCCGAACGCGCGGGCTTCAGCGAACCCGTGGGCGCGGTGGACCGCGCGAAGCTGAACGTGATGGGCGGGTCGATCTCGATCGGCCATCCGTTCGGCGCGACGGGCGCCCGCATCACGACGACGCTCGCGAACGAGCTCGCGCGGCGCGGCGGGCAGTTCGGCCTGATGACCGTGTGCGCCGCCGGCGGGATGGGCTTCTCGATGGTGCTGGAGCGCGCATGAGCAACGCCCTGACTCTCACGGTGGATGCCGGCATCGCCGTCATCACCTTCGACCTGCCGAACGAACCGGTCAACAAATTCTCGGCGAGCGTCATCGCGGAATTCGAGTCGCTGCTCGCGCGCATCGAAGCCGACACGAGCATCAAGGCGGCCGTGCTCATCAGCGGCAAGCCCGACAACTTCATCGCGGGCGCCGACATCGACGCCTTCCTCGATTTCGAGTCGGCGAAGGACGCCGAGACGGCGAGCGCGACGGGACACAAGGCGATGGAGCGGGTGGAACGTTCGCGCGTGCCGATCGTGGCGGCGATCAACGGGTCGTGCCTGGGCGGCGGTCTGGAGGTGTCGCTCGCCTGCGCGTACCGCATCGCCACCGAAAACCCCAAGACGGTGCTCGCGCTTCCCGAAGTGCAGCTCGGCCTCATCCCCGGCGCGGGCGGCACGCAGCGGCTGCCGCGCACGGTGGGACTGCAGGCGGCGCTCGACATGATCCTCACGGGCAAGAACGTGCGCGCCAAGAAGGCGCTGCAGATCGGGCTCGTGGATGAAGTGGTGCATCCGTCGATCCTGCGCGACGTCGCCATCCAGCGCGCACGGGAGATCGCGAACGGCACGCGCCGCCACGAGGAGAAGAAGCACGGCGCCAAGGAGATGGTGCTCGAAGACAACCCGCTCGGCCGCGCCGTCGTGTTCCGGCAGGCGCGCGAGATGACGCTGAAGAAGTCGCGCGGGCAATATCCGGCGCTGCTCGCCGCGCTCGAAGCGGTGGCGGCGGGATTCTCGGGCACCCGCGAACAGGGCTTCGCCGCGGAGGCGCGGCTGTTCGGCGAGATGGCGGCGACGGCGGTGTCGAACCAGCTGATCTTCCTGTTCTACGCGACGACGTCGCTCAAGAAGGACAGCGGCGTGGCCGACGCGTCGGTGAAGCCGCTGCCGGTGAAGAAGATCGGCGTACTCGGCACGGGGTTCATGGGCGCCGGGATCGCCGCCGTGAGCGCGATGCAGAACGTGCCCGTGCGCTTCAAGGACATGAAGCACGAGCAGGTGGGGCGCGGCCTGGCCGCCGCGCGCGACGTGCTCAAGGGACGGCTCATCAAGCGGCAGGTCACGCGCCAGCAGTTCGAGGATCAGCTGGGGCTCATCTCGGGCACCATCGAGTACACCGGCTTCGGGTCGGTGCCGCTCGTGATCGAGGCCGTGTTCGAGGATCTTGCGGTGAAGCACCAGGTGCTCGCCGAGCTCGAGCCGAAGTTGCCGGCGCACGCGATCTTCGCATCCAACACGAGCACGATCCCCATCAGCAGGATCGCCGCGGGTTCGCAGCGGCCCGAGCGTGTGGTGGGGATGCACTTCTTCTCGCCCGTGCACAAGATGCCGCTGCTCGAGGTGATCGTGACGCCGCAAACCGCGCCCGAGGTGACGGCGACGGTGGTCGCGTTCGGCCGCAAGCTCGGCAAGACGGTGATCGTGGTGAACGACGCGCCCGGGTTCTTCGCGAACCGCATCCTCGCGCCGTACATCAACGAGGCCGGGCGCATGCTGGATGAAGGCGTGCCGATCGATGTACTCGACAAAGCGATGCTGTCGTTCGGGTTCCCCGTGGGTCCCGTGACGCTGCTCGACGAAGTGGGGCTCGACGTCGCGGGCAAGTCGGGGGCCGTCATGTCGGCGGCGTTCGGCGACCGCGTGCAACCGAGCGCCGCACTCGGCAAGCTGATCGCGTCGGGGCGGCTCGGGCGGAAGGGGAAGAAAGGGTTCTACCTCTACGACGAGAACGGCAAGAAGGGCGGCGTGGATGAGTCCGTGTACGCGATCATCGGCGTGCCGCAGCGGCAGCAGTCGTCGCCGGCGCTCGTGCAGGAGATCCAGGAACGCTGCGCGCTCGCGATGGTGAACGAGGCGGTGCGCTGTCTCGAGGAAGGGATCGTGCGGCAGCCGCGCGATGGCGACGTCGGCGCGGTGTTCGGCATCGGGTTCCCGCCCTTCCGCGGCGGCCCGTACCGATACGCCGATTCGGTGGGAGCCGCCGAGCTGGTGAAACGCCTCGAGGCGCTGAACGCGAAGTATCCGGGACGCTTCGTCCCGAGCGCGCGACTGGTGGCCATGGCGGCCGACGGCACGCGATTCTATCCTGCCACAGGGAAGCCCGTCGGCTGATGCCGGCGGGCCTTTTCACATCATGGAACCCATGCGGATGACGCTCGGAACACGATCGACGGCGCTCGTGCGCCGCAGTTTGACGGTGGCGCTCGGCGCACTCGCCTTCGCGCTGCCGCTCCGTGCGCAGCAGACGCGCGCCGAGCGTACGAAATATGTGGAGACGTCCACGTACGCCGACGTCGTGACGTTCCTCGACTCGCTGCAGTTGCGCGGCGCGAAGATCCGCGTCGGGAGCATCGGCAAGACCTCGCAGGGGCGCGAGATCCCGTATGTGATCGCCTCGCGGCCGCTCGTGAACACGCCGCAGGAAGCACGGCGGCTCGGCCGGCCCATCGTGTACGTGCAGGGGAACATCCACGCCGGCGAAGTGGAAGGGAAAGAGGCGCTGCAGGCGCTTCTGCGCGATCTCCTGTTCTCGGCGAAACCCAACGTGCTCGACTCGATCGTGCTGATCGCCGTGCCGATCTACAACGCCGACGGCAACGAGGTGTTCAAGCCGCAGGCGCAGAACCGCGGCGCCCAGAACGGGCCGGAGATGGTGGGGCAGCGGCCGAACGGGCAGCAGCTCGACCTGAACCGCGACTACGTGAAGACCGAGGCGAGCGAGACGCGCGGCTCGCTGGCGATGTTCAACGCGTGGGACCCCGACCTGTTCGTGGACCTGCACACCACCGACGGCAGCTACCACGGCTACGCACTCACGTACTCGCCGTCGCTGCATCCGGCCGCGGCGATCGCCGGCGGGACGTTCGGCGGCGCGTTCATGCGCGACTCGATGCTGCCGGTGCTCCGCCAGCGGATGCGCACGCGCCAGAAGTTCGAGGTGTTCGACTACGGCAACTTCACGGGTGACGAAGGGCCGGCCGCGCCCGGCGAGGCGAAGGGGTGGAGCACATACGAGCACAAGGCGCGGTACGGCACCAACTACTACGGACTGCGCGGGCGCCTGTCGCTCCTGAGCGAGGCGTACTCACACGATCCGTTCGAGCGGCGCGTGAAGAGCACGTACGCGTTCCTGCAGGAAGCGCTGTCGCTCACCGCCGAACGCGCGAAGGCCGTGATGGCGCTCACGCGCGCATCCGACGCGGCGCTCGGTGCCGGCAAAGTGGCCGCGGCGCCTGT
>CAIRBD010000411.1 GCA_903876745.1 uncultured Gemmatimonadota bacterium | reverse complement strand
GCCGGCGCGCGCTCGGCGGGCGGCGCCGGCACGGCGCGCGCGATCACCGTCGACTCCACCGTGAACGCCACCTTCCCGAACGTCAGCGTGTCGCCGGCGACCACGAAGTAGCTCTCCACCTTCACGCCGTTCACGTACGTGCCGTTGCTCGAACCGGCGTCCGTCACCTGGATCCCGTCGTCTTTCACCGCGAGGTCGGCATGCTTGCGCGACACCGTCGGGTCGACGACGGGGCAATCGCTGCTCACGGCGCGGCCCACCACGAGCGTCGTCTTGGGACGCAGCTCGAACCGGAACGCGTTGTCGATGCCGACGAGGCGGAATGACATCCCTAATTATGGCGAACGCGGCCGATGGCCGTCAGCATCGCCCGCGCCTTGTTCTCGGTCTCCTCCCACTCCGTGGCCGGCACCGAGTCGGCCACGATGCCCGCGCCGCACTGCACATTCGCCTCGCCGCCGGCGATCACGCAGGTGCGGATGGTGATCGCGAGGTCCATCCGGCGGTCCCCATAGGCCACATAACCCACCGCGCCCGCGTAGGGTCCGCGGCGCTCCGGCTCGAGTTCGTCGATGATCTCCATCGCCCGCACCTTCGGCGCCCCGGTCATCGTCCCCGCCGGGAAGGTCGCCCGGAACACGTCCAGCGTCGATCGCCCGGGCGGCAGCCGCCCCTCCACCTGGCTCACGATGTGCAGCACGTGCGAGTACTTCTCCACCGTCATCAGGTCGGTCACCTCCACGCTGCCGTACTCCGCCACGCGCCCCACATCGTTGCGGCCGAGGTCCACGAGCATCACGTGCTCGGCGCGCTCCTTCTCGTCCGTCAGCAACTCCTCGGTGAGGATCGCGTCCTGTACGGCGTCGCGCCCCCGCGGCCGCGTCCCCGCGATGGGGCGCACGATCACGCGGTCGTCCGCCACGCGCACCTGCAGCTCGGGCGAGCTGCCCACCAGCTCCACGCCGTCGAGCGCGAGGTGGAACATGTAGGGCGACGGGTTGAGCGCGCGGATGGCGCGGTACAGGGTCGTACTGTCGAAGTCGAACGGCACCACGATGCGCCGCGCGAGCAGCGCCTGAAAACAGTCGCCGGCGAGGATGTATTCCTTGATGCGGGCCACGTCGGCCATGAACTTCTCGCGCGCGTAGGTCGAACGGCCGGTGGCCGGCGGTGCGAGCGGGTCGAGTGTGAGCGCCTTGAGCGACGGGCCGTGCCGCAGGCGGTCGATCGTCCGGTCGATGGCGGCATTCGCCTCGGCTTCGAGCGCCGTGAGCGTCGCGTCATCCGTGCCGCGCGGCACGCGCATCGGCGTGACGACGCGCGCCTGCGCCCGCAGGTTGTCGATGATCACCACGGTGCCCGTGAACAGGAACAGCGCATCCGGGGCCTGCACGCCGCGCGGCGGCGCGTGGGGCAGCCGCTCGATGTAACGCACCGCGTCGTAGGCGAAGTACCCCACCGCGCCACCCCAGAACGCGCCGAGTTCGGGCGTATGCACCGGCTCGTACGCGGTGAGCACGTCGCGCAGGTCGGCGAATGGGTCGTCCACCGGTCGCGCGCCGTGCCAGCCCAGCGCAGGCGTCCACTCATCGACCACACCGTCGGTGAGCCGCCACGCCCCCAGCGCCTCGGCACCCAGGAACGTGTAGCGCGCCCACGTCTCGCTCCCCGCCGGCGCCGACTCCAGCAGGAACGCGAACGGACTCTGTTCGGCGCCGGCGCCGCGCAGTTTCGCGAACGCCGAGACCGCGGTATCGGTGTCGAGCAGGATGTCGCGCCACACGGGCATCAGCACGCCCGTTGCACCGTCCGATCCGTCGGTTGATCTTCCCTGCATGCGTCCCCTGTTCGCGGCGTTTGTCGTGGCGTGCGCGGTCTGTCTCGGTCCCCATGCGGTGCACGCGCAGGCCTGGAACGACCCGCGCACGATGGCGCTCGTCGATCTCGCCATCGCGCGCCGGTCCGCGCAGCTGGCCGACACCGGGCTCGCCGACTACCGCGCGAAAGCGCACGGGTATCTCACCTTCCTCGCCCAGGTCGGGGATGGCTACCCCGACCCGCCGAAGATCGTGCGCACCGACGAACTCGCCGTCGAAGTCTATTGGCGCGCGCCGAACCAGAGCAAGCAGCGGATCGTCGGCCGGCGCGACACGCTGCTCCTCCCGACCGACATCGACTACCACCGCGACCACCTCGCGATCGTCCAGAACAACTTCCCGGGCATCATCCGTCTCGGCGACGGCGACGAGGTGCGCGACGTGCCGCACCCGCTCTCCCCCGGGGGACGCACCGCCTACGACTTCGCCATCACCGACTCGCTCCGCATCACCACGCTCGAGCGCACCTACGACGTGATGATGCTGCAGGTGCGCCCCAAGGACGACCGCCAGCCCCGCGCCGTCGGCGCCGTCTACCTCGACCGCGCCTCCGGATCGGTCGTGCGGATGACCTTCAGCTTCACCCGCGTCGCGCTCCGGGACCCCCAGCTCGAGGACGTCTCCATCATCCTCGAGAGCGGACTCGTCGATGGCCGGTTCTGGCTCCCCCGCCGGCAGGAGATCGAGATCCGCCGCACCGCCACGTGGATGGACTTCCCCACGCGCGGCATCATTCGCGGTCGCTGGGAGATCTGCTGCGTGGAGGTGAACCAGCAGACCCCGGCGCCCTGGTTTGCTGGCCCGGAGGTCGTCTCGGCGTCGCCGGAAGCCCTGCGCGCCTACAAGTTCGAGGGCGGCATCCTGCAGCACCTCCCCGCCGACACCAAGCTCGCCGAGAACGATGACGTGCGCCGCGTACAGGACCAGGCGCGCGAACTCGTGCGCGCCGAAGCGCTCGCCCGCACGCGGCTCACGGTGCCGAGTGCGCGCGGTGTGAGCGACGTCGTGCGCTTCGATCGCAACGAAGGGCTCGCCCTCGGTGGCGGCGTCGTGCATCGATTCGGCGATGGAGTCATCGCCAGGGCGCGAGTCCGTTTCGGCACGGGTGATCACCAGCTCAAACACGAACTCTCGCTCGGTTGGCAGAACGCCGCGGGCGTCGGCATCACGGTCACGGCGCGGGACGATTGGCGCGACGCGGGCGTGGAGCCGGAAGCCAGCGGCGTCGTGAACAGCATCGCCGCGCAGGAGTTCGGTACCGACCGCACCGACAGTTATCGCGCCCGTGGCGTGTCCCTGGCGATCGACGCCGGCGCGTGGGCCGGACTGCGCTGGCAACTGACCCTTGACGCCGAGCGGCAGGACCCGCTCGGCGTCAACGCGCATCCTGCGAGCGGCGCATTCACCCCCGCGTTCCGCGCCAGCGCGATCGACATGCGGCGGCTGACGCTGCTGGCG
>CAIRBD010000410.1 GCA_903876745.1 uncultured Gemmatimonadota bacterium | reverse complement strand
CGCCGCCGTATTGCTCGACGAGGTCCGGGGCATCCGTGCGAATACGCGAGAGCAGGGCGAGCCGCCACTGCTCGAGCGGCACCTTGAGGTAGCCCCGATGCCGCCGGCTCGCCGTGACGCCCTTGGCATCGCCGAGGATCCGGCGCAGGAACCGGTTGGGTGTGCGACTGTGCACGTAGAAGCAGGGCAGCCCGATGGCGGCGGCAAAGAAGGCGAACCGCCGTTCACTCTCGACGAGCGGGGTGTCCGGAATGTCGCGGTGGTCGAAGTCGCCGTTCGCAGCGTACCGCACGGCGAGCGCCACGACGAGCGCCTCGAGCGCCACCGCGGGCGCCTGATCGCCCGAGAAGCTCTCGAAGAGCGAGTGGTGTCGCGACTCGACGCCGGAGAACCCCATCTCGTGGAAGCGGCGCGGGCGGATCGGCACGTACAGCGCCATCCGTTCATCCGACACGCCGAGGGCGGTGAGGTCGGCCTTGAGGCGCTCGGTGTTGCCTTCGTTCCCGTCGAACGCGGGGGAGCGGTCGGTGGAGAGCAAGGCCACGGGGTAGTCGAGCAGCCGTCCGTCGGCGACCAGGTCACCGCGCAAGCCGACGAGTCGGCCGAGGAACCGGTCGAACGCGCGCGGGCCGAACGGAGTCGCCACGCGGCCCATGATGCCGATGCGGGCCTTCTCCTTCCACTGCTGCCAGAGCTGGCGAAGGTTGCTGTAGTCCAGCTGGTGCGGGAGGAAGCCGAGCGCGCGTTCCGGATGGAAATCGAGGAAGTCCAGTCGCGCCGGTGCGGCACTGTAGAGGCCGCTGAAGAGCGGCAGGAAGTGCTCCGTGATCTTGGCGACGAAATCGCCGAGCTGCTTCTCCTGCGGCCGGCCGAACGACGCGTCGTTCGCCGCCATCTGTGCCGAGAGCGAGCGGCTCCCGAAGCTGACGTGCGTGCCGTTGTTGGCGAGGCTGATGCTCGAGAAGACCGGCAGGAGCACGAGGTCGTCGACGATGATCCCGGCCTCGCGCAGTTTGGCGACGGCCTGCAGCCGGCTGCGGCTGAGCACCTGGTGGCAGAGCTCCATGTACCGGTGCTTGGCCTGTCCCTCGTCCCAGCCCGAGAGGCACGGGTTCATGAACAGCTCGCGGTAGAACGCGTCGCTCACGCTGTCGTTCAGTTCGGCGAGCCGGACCGGGGGATGCGGCGAGAAGTACACCTGCAGGTCCTGCCCGCTCGCGCGAAGCCCCAGCGACTCGTTGGCGTACGCGGCGAGCGCCGTGGTGAGCAGATAGCGCATCCCGCTCTCGCGCGCCGTGGGCTCGCCGCAGACGCCGCCTTTCGCCTGCAGCGGCGCGACGTAGCACGAGGCGGTCTCGGGCGACGTGTTGTCGTTGCCGAAACGCGAGAGCAGTGCGCGCGAGGGGGCGAGGGAGTCGTCGTTGCGCGCCGAGAGGGCGCCGAGCGCGTGCGCGAGCGAGAGGCGGAGCGCCGCGCTCGCGGGCACGCGCAGCGTGTGTTCCGCGCCCGTGCTCACGTGGAATCGCGCCGCGTCGGAGCGCCGGCCGAGCGTCGGGTCGGTGCGGTTGGCCAGCAGGTCGGCGTCGAACACCGCGCGCGACGAGGCATTCAGCGCGCGGGCTGAGAAGCGCACCCAGCTGTGTTCCCACACGCCGTCGCGGTTGTCGAGCAGATAGCGCTCGATGCCCGAGCCGATCTTTGCCGACGCCGAGCCGGCCGAGATGCGCCGCAGCGTGTTCTCATAGAAGGCCGATTGGCGGATGGTGAGCGGGAGGTCGACACGCGTCGCATCGCCGAGCACCGCCGACTGCAGTTCATCCTCGCTGCCGACGGTGACGTCGCTGGCCGTGGCGAACGGTACCGACGGCAGCCGCGAGAGGATCTTCGCGAGCGAGTCGCCGGCGGCCGGGAGGCTTGTCTCCAAGTCGGGCATGAGGCGAAGCGCGGGACTCGTCACGGGGAGAGTTGGCGGAGGCGCGCCTTCGCGCCGTAGTGGTGCGGGACGGGATCGGGACGAACGGGAAGGTGCCACCGCTCGCCCACCCTTTCGCAACGCGCGAGTAACGGCTTCGTCGCGACTCCCGGACGGCGTCGCCGCCGCGGCGG
>CAIRBD010000409.1 GCA_903876745.1 uncultured Gemmatimonadota bacterium | reverse complement strand
GCGCGCTCTGCACCGTCACGTGGCACGCGCCGGGCACCGACCCGCTCCCCGCGCTCGGACCGGAGGCCGATGATCCCGCGCTCACACCGGCGGTGCTGCGCGCCGCACTCGCCACACGACGCGGTCCCATCAAGACCGCGCTGCTCGACCAGCGCGTGGTCGCCGGCATCGGCAACATCTACGCCGGGGAGGCGCTCTGGATCGCCGGCATCAGTCCACGCGCCGCGGCATCGTCGCTGCGCGCGGCGCGTGTAGGCCGTCTGCTCGAGGGAATCCGCGCCACGCTGCGCGACGGCGTGGTGAACGCGGGGCGGTATCGCACCGGCGAACGCACGGCGCCGCTGCACGTGTACGACCGCGAGGGCGAGGCGTGCGACCGGTGCGGCCGGGCCCTCAGGCGCCTCGTGCAGGCCGGGCGGTCGACGTACCACTGCGCGCACTGCCAAAAGCGCTGAGCGCGGCGCGGTGCGCGGCGCGGTGCACACCGCGAGCGCAGCATGCGTCGCCCGTCCGGCTGCGCACCGCCGCGGTCAGTCTGCTTCGAGCAGCGCGCCTTTGAGGTAGCCCGTCTCGGGCACCGTCAGCACTTCGGGGTGATCGAGCGGTTGTCCAGTGAACGCGCGCAGCACCATGCGGCGGCCGGAATCGGCGGCGGCCTCCTGGAGCATCTCGAGAAAGCGCGGCTTGGTCAGGTGGTAGCTGCAACTGGCCGTGTACAGCAGTCCGCCGGGCGCGAGCAGTCGCATCGCGCGCAGGTTGATCTCTTTGTAGCCGCGCACCGCGCCCTCGAGCGACGCCTTGTTCTTGGCAAAGGCTGGCGGATCGAGCACGATGGTCTCGTACCGGTCGCGTGCCTGTTCGCGCGCGCGCAGGAACTCGAACGCGTCGGCTTCCACGAGCGTGATGTTGCGCAGGTCGTTGAGCACGGCGTTCTCGGCGGCGCGGGCGATGGCCTGGGCGGAACTGTCGACGGCAATGACCGTGTCGGCGCGGCGCGCGAGGTGCAGCGCGAACGAGCCGTGATAACTGAACACGTCGAGCGCGCGGCCGCGCGCCACCGAGCCGGCGAGCACGCGGTTCTCGCGCTGGTCCAGGAAGGCGCCCGTCTTCTGTCCTGTGTGCGGCGCGGCGAGGAAACGCACTCCGTGCTCGCTCACCGCCACTTCGTGCGGCACATCGCCCCACAGGGGCTCCACGGCGCGCTCCAGCCCCTCACGGGCGCGCACCGAGGCGTCGTTGCGCGCGAGGGCGCCTTCGGCGCCGGAGAGCGCGTGCAGCGCGGCGATGATCTCCTCGCGGAACGACTCCACCCCGGCCGAGAGGAACTGCACCACGAGCCAGCGGTCGAAGCGATCGACGACGAGCGATGGGAGCCCGTCCCCTTCGCCGTGCACCAGTCGGTAGGCGTCGGCGACGTCCGCGAGTGGGAGGCGCCGTTCGAAGGCGCGGCGCAGGCGCTCGTGCCACCACGCGGCGTCGATGGTCGCCTCGGGGTCGGCGTCGATGCGCCGGAGCGAGATCTCGCTCGCGGGGCTCCACAAGGCCCAGCCGAGTGCGCGCCCCTGCTGGTCGCGCACCGGCACGGCGCCGGGCGGCGCTGCGGGGGGGCGCACGACGTCCGAGCGGAAGATCCAGGGGTGCCCCTGTTGCCACCGGCGGGCCCCGCGTGCCGACACGACGGCGTGCGATTCCTTCATGCAAGGCAACCTAACGGTGGACACGCGGCGCTCAAGAGCGCACAATATCCCCATGTCACGCTACAAAGTCCGCGCGGTGCGCGGCGCCACCACCGTGGATTCCGACGACCCTGGCGAGATCCGGCAGGCCGTGCACGAGCTGCTCGACGAGATGCTCGAGCAGAACGACCTCACCTCGCTCGACATCATCAGCGCCATCATGACGGCCACGCCGGACCTCGTGAGCGAGTTCCCGGCGCACGCGGCGCGACTGTACGGCTGGCACGACGTGCCGCTGCTCTGCATGCAGGAACTCCCGGTGGACGGCGCGCTCCCGTTCTGCCTGCGCGTGATGCTGCACGTCGAGACGCCCCGTGCCCGGCACGAGATGAAGCACGTCTATCTGCGCAGCGCGATCCTGCTGCGGCAGGACTTGCAGTCGGACTGACGGCCGCGGCTCCGCGCGGCAGGCGCCGCGCGCGCGTCAGGGCTTGCGCGTGCTGTCCTTGAGCCCGAGTGAGCGCAGCGCCGAATCGCGCGCTGCCGTCCGGAGCCGCTCCTCTCGGGTCGTCGAATCGGCGCGTGCGGCGCCGCGCACGAGCTTGATGGCCTCGAGATGCTCGGTGTAGGTGCGGCGGAACTCGTGGTGGCCGTCGGGATGCGCCACGAAATACCGGTATGGAACCTTGGCGGGATAGAGCGCGGCCTTGATGCTCGCCCCGCCGGGACTCGCGATGGGCCCAGGGGGCAGCCCCGTCACCTTGTACGTGTTGTACGGCGACTCCACGCGCAGATCCTTGAAGAACACGCGTCCGGGCTTCTTGCCGAGTGCGTACTGCACCGTGGGGTCGGCCTGCAGCGGGATGTGGGCCTTGAGGCGGTTCAGGTACACCGCGGCCACCACGGGCCCCTCCTCGCGCCGCCGCACTTCCTTCTCGACGATCGACGCGAGCGTGAGGATGTCGTGGCGCGACATCGCCATCTCCTTGCGCCGCGCCTCGTATTCCGGCTTCCACTCCTTCTCGAACCGCTCCACCATCACGCGCACCGCCTCGCGCGCCGTCGCGCGGTCGGCGAAGGTGTACGTGTCGGGAAAGAGATAGCCCTCGAGCGTGGGCGTAGGGATGTCGAGCCGGTGCAGCAGCGCCGTGTCGCGCACCGCCGCGTCGATCGACTCGGCGGGGACGTCGAGCACTTCGGCAAGGAGGGGGGCGATCTGCGAGATGGGGTACCCCTCGGGGATCGTGAGCGAGTGGACGATGCCGCGTCCGGCGCGCAGGGCGTCGAGTAGCTGCCCCCAACTCATGCCATCGCGCAGCACGTACGTGCCGTAGCGCAGCGTGCGGTCGTGGCCGCGCAGTTTTGCGTAGATCCCGAACACGCGTGCCGAGCGTACGAGGCCGTGCGCGGCGAGCGAGTCGGCCGCCTCGCGGAATGACGAGCCCTTGCGGATGGTGAGCCGCACTTCGGCCCCCGTCGCGCCGCCGCATGCCGCGGCGAGCGCGAGCGCTGCAAACACCAGTGCCCGTCGCGGCGACGCCGATCGCATCGCCCGCTCACCCATCGACGCCGTCCTCTGTGTCCTCTGTGACCCCTGTGGTCAAAGGGGTTCCCTCACCCCTCAGAAACTCCCCCTCCGCCATCCGCATCGCGTGCTGCAGGAGCAGCGTCGCCGCCAACGCATCGACGTCACCTTTGCGCCCCCGCGTCGATCCACCCATCGCGGCGATCGCCTGTAGCGCCGCCGAGGTCGTGAACCGCTCGTCGACGAGCCGCGCCGGCAGCCCCGAGCGTGCCGACAGCTCCTGGGCGAGCCGGCGCGCTTCGAGCGCACGCGGCGAGTCCTCCCCTTCCTGGTCGAGCGGCAGCCCCACCACGAACCCGCGCGCTTCGAGCGCGGCGGCCCGCTCGAGCAGCGCCGTGAGCGGCGGGCGCTTCCCCGCGCGGCGTTCGATGAACCCCGCCGGCGAAGCGATCATCCCCTCGGGGTCGCTGATCGCGATCCCCACGCGGCGATCGCCCAGGTCGATCGCCATCCAGCGGGCGAGCCGCGGGTCGCCCGTCACTGCCCTTCCGCCATCCGGGCGAAGAACTCGTCGTTGTTCTTCGTCTGCTTCATGCGCTTCAACAGGAACGTGATCGCGTCCTCGGGGGCCATGTCGCCCAGGAAGTGCCGGATGAGGAAGACGCGGTTCTTCTCCTTCTCCGTGAGCAGCAGCTCCTCCTTGCGCGTCCCCGACTTGAGCATGTCGATCGCGGGAAAGACACGGCGGTTGGCGATCTCACGGTCGAGCACGAGCTCCATGTTGCCGGTGCCCTTGAACTCCTCGAAGATCACCTCGTCCATGCGCGAGCCGGTGTCGACGAGCGCCGTGGCGAGGATGGTGAGCGAGCCGCCCTCCTCGATGTTCCGCGCCGCGCCGAAGAACTTCTTGGG
>CAIRBD010000408.1 GCA_903876745.1 uncultured Gemmatimonadota bacterium | reverse complement strand
GCAGCCCCATCGTCTCGGCCACCGTCGACGCCGACAGTTTGCCCGCGCGCATCGTGTCCTCGACGCCCTCGGCGAATCGCTGGAACACGCTCGGCGGGGCCGGGCGGTGCTCCGCGTATTTCGACTCGAGGAACTCGATGTAATCGAGGATCTGGTAGGCGCGGTCGTCGGACAGCGGGTCGAGACGGCGGAGGATCCGCTCCTTCATCGTGTCTTGCATCAGTCCCTTCCGGTGATGGCGGTCAGCCGCGCCAACGTTTGGTAGTGCCGCGGACATCTATATGTACGTACGGAGTGGTGCCGCGGTTACCGTACAGCCCCAGCCCGCCGGCCAGGCCGGGGTGGTCGCGCTCCACCCACTCCACGGCACGGGCCACCGCGAGTACGTCGAGATAGGTGACGCGGCCGTCCCCGTCGACGTCGATCGCGAGGTCGGCGGCATCGCCGTACTGGTGGCGGCTGTCGCTCGCCGCGCGCGGCACGCGTCGGTTATGCAGCGGCGTGCGGTATCCCGAGTTCACGTTCACGGTCATGTCGTGATCGCGCGAGCCGAGATACCGCAGCACGAGCTCGACTTTGTCGAGGATGCGCGGATCGAGGGCCACGTAGCGCGGCCAGCTCTCCTGCCCGTCGTGCGTGATGAAGTCGGCGATGCGGAAATGCGTCGACACGGCGGTCTCGGCCGACTCGCGCGTCACCTCGACGAACCCCGGCGGCGGCGGCGTGGCGTCGTCCGCCGCGCGTTCCCAGCGGTAGTTGCCGATGCGGTATCCGTTCACTGTGGAGCCGTGTTTCGCGGCGAACGGCAACAGCACGCCCACGACGAGCGAGTCGACGATCACGCGCTGGTCGGGGGCGAACACTTCGAGCCGGTAGAATCCCGCGCGGTCGGGCGCCGTGACCGTGCTCCCCCGCGTCATCGCCTGCACCGGGGTCATCGCCAGCGAATCGGAGGCGCGCAGCCAGCGGTACCTGAGCGAATCGCGCGAGGCGCGCAGCTCTAGCGGGAACTCGAACGGCTCCGCCGGCATGCGCAGTTGCAGGCGCACTTCCCCGCTCTCGCCGAACGCCGTCGGCAGCGCCGTGAGCCGCTTGCCGGCGCCGTCATCCGGCGCACCGAGCGATGACCCGAAGAGCAGGTCGGGGGGATGTGTGGCGAACACGGCCACGACGACGAACGCGATCACCCCGAGCACGACGAGCAGCACGGGGGACCAGCGATCACGGCGTTGTGGGTCGAGCTCGTGCATCCCGAATCATACCCCGCGGTGGGCCTAATAGATGTAGACGGGGGTTCCGATCGGCACGATGCGATACAACAACTCCGCGTCCTCGTTGCGCAGGCGCACGCACCCGTGGCTCGCGGCCCGCCCGATGGACGTGGGCACATCGGTGCCGTGGATGCCGTAGCCGTCGCCGAGGTAGAGACGGTTGCTCCCGAGCGTACCGACATAGCGCCGCTGGTTGGTCTCGTACGGCGGGATGACGAGCAGCGTCCCCGCGCGGATCTCGCGCCCTTCGCGCACCTCGAACGGCACTTCGCGGCCGTCGGGGTACCGCGTGACGACGTTCTCACCGCTGACGGTGATGACGGCGCCGCCCCCCGCGGGGAGCGGTTTCCCCTTCACCAGATGGTACGGTGTGAGTCCCTTCTTCTCGGCGGCCTCCACATAATGCCAGTCGGGCGGCACCCACTCCGGATCGACGTCCTTCCGCACGACGACGAGCCGGCCGCGCGGCGTCTCGAACTTCCACTTCTTGCCGCCCGCGACCGGCTCGAGGTTCTTCCCCGTGCCGGTGGCGACGCGCGTCGTGAAGAGCACG
>CAIRBD010000407.1 GCA_903876745.1 uncultured Gemmatimonadota bacterium | reverse complement strand
ATGCGCTCGACGTCCTCGTTGGTGCCGGTGAACAGGAAGGGGATGTTGGCGCGCAGCGACGGGACGTTGGTGTTGCGGTAGTCCTGCAGCATCAGCATCGACGTCGAGAAGGCGTTGTTGAAGCCGCGCGACACCATGTTCGTCTGCACGAGTCCGCCCTGCGACACCGCGACGCCCGGCACCGACTTCATCTGCGCCGCGATCGTGGAGGAGGGACGGTTGTTCATCTGCTCCGATGAAACGACCGAAATCGAAGCCGGCGCGTCGAGGACCTTCTCCTCTGCCGCGCCGCGCGATGCCGTCGTCACCACTTCGTTGAGCGTATTCGCCGCCTGGGCGACCGCGATGTCGAGCGTCGTCGTGGCGCCGGCCTTCACGACCACGCCCTCCGCGCGCTTGGCCACATAGCCGATGCGCATGGCGACGACGGCGTAGGTGCCCGCCGCGAGTCCGCCGATGCGATACCGGCCGTCCTCACCCGAAACCACGACTGCCGCGACCTTGAGGCCCGACACGGCCTGCACGCGGACGCCGCTGGCGGCCTTCCCGCCATCGATCTCCGTGACGCGACCCGCGATCGAGCCAGTGCTCGAGGTCGCTTGCGCCCCGGCGCCGCTCGCGATCGCGAACAACGCCGCGACGGCGAGCAGCCGGCTGACGAAACGTCCAACCATAATGCCACCTCGTGTGACGAGTGGGTTCGGCCCAGGCGAAAGAGGCCAGGCCGTTTTTCGCTGCCGCCGGGTGGAACGCCCGCCCGGCGGTATAACGAATGCTCAAACTTTGGCGACGGGCCCGTTATTGGCAAGACGGGCGCGCCATTCCACCGACTGACGCGCCCGGGCCCGAACGGGTTACTCGTCGTCCATCGTGGCCGGTTTGGCGGGCGGCTTTGACGCCCATTTGTCGAACCAGCTGTGCAGGTAGAGCTGCGTGCGCAGGAAGTTCGACGGGGTTGAACTCGTGCCGTGGAACTCGTTGTTCATGCGGATCATCGCCGTCGGCACGCCGCGCAGCTTGAGGGCACGGTAGAACTCCTCCGTCTGCGGGATCGGGGTACGCAGGTCGAGCACGCCGGTCATCAGCATCGTGGGCGTCTTCACGTTCCCCACATACATGATCGGCGACCGCGCCAGATACTCGCTCGGATCCTCCCAGAACGGCTTGGCGAAGTTGCCGTACCAGCCGGCGCCGTCGGTCTCACCGACGAAGCTCATCCAGTTGATGACGGGGCAGTTCGAGCTCGCCGCCGCGAACCGGTTGGTGTGGCCGACGATCCACGCCGTGAGCACGCCGCCGCCCGAGCAGCCGTACACGAACAGGTTCTTCGGGTCGATGTAGCCGCGCCCGATCACCGTGTCGACGCCCGCCATCAGGTCGTCGAAATCCTTTCCGGGGTACGCGTTCTTGATCTCGTTGGTGAACTTGAGGCCGTATCCGGTGCTGCCGCGCGGGTTCGTGTAGAGCACGACGTAGCCGTTGGCGGCGTGGTCCTGCCGCGCGAAGCTGAACGCCACGTTGTACATCGCCTGCGGGCCGCCGTGGATGTCGAGGATCATCGGGTACTTCCTGGTCTTGTCGAACCCGGCGGGCTTCACGATCCATCCCTGGATCTTCATGCCGTCCTTGGAGGTGTACCACACCTCCTCGGTCTCGGCGAGCGCCTTGCCCGCGAGCACGTCGTCGTTGACGGCGGTGAGCTGCGTGAACGCCGTCGCCGGGGCGGCCGCCTTGGGGAGCGCGAAGCTGACGACGTCGTTGGGCTTGCTGGGGGTGGAGCGCACCCCCACGGCCACGCCATTGCTGATGTCCGACACGTTCAGCACCTGCTTGCCCGACGTCACGGCGCGGTACGCCCCGGTGGTGGTCGCGAAATAGAGATTGCGCGAGCCTTCGCTCTCGACGCCGAAATACACGCCGCTGTTGTCGTGCGCCCAGAGGAGCCCCGCGATGGGGCGGTCGAGCGTGCCCGAGATGACGTGGGCGTTGGAGCCGTCGGCGTTCATGACCCACAGGCGCGAATCCGGCGTCGCGGAATGGTCGGTGGAATCGGCGAACATGTAGGCGATGAGCTTGCCGTCGGGCGAGTACACCGGGCCACCACTCGAACCCTTCGTGCCCGTGATCGCCTTGATGTCGCCCGTCTCGAGGTTCGCGGCGTAGATGGCCGACTGGCGGTACGCGTGCTCGGCGTCGGCGATGCGCAGCGACGAGAAGACGAGTGTCTTGCCGTCGGCGGAGAAGGAGGCGGCGCCGTGGTTCCACTCGCCGTCGGTCACCTGATGCGGCGTGCCGCCATCCGCGGTGATCGTGAAGATGTGGCGGAACGATTCGTCGGTGTAGCCGACGCGATCGGAGCGGTAGTTGAGCTTGGTGACGATCTTGGGCGCCTCGGTCCACTTGGCGCCCTTGGGCGGCGTGGGCATCGGGATGCGCCACGTCTCGCGCACGGGCACCGTCATCGTGAAGGCGAGCGACTTGCCGTCGGGGGCCCATTCAAGGTTCGCGGGCGGGTCGGTGAGGTGCGAGATCTGCGACACCGCGCCCTCGGCGTCCATCCACCGGGTGAAGATCTGCGGGCCGCTCGGCTCACCCTTGCCGATGTAGGCGATGCGCTTGCCGTCGGGGGACCATTTCACGTCGGAGCCGGTCACGAGGGCGCGGGCGTGCGAGCCGTCGGCATTCATGATCCAGAGCGACGATTCCCACTTGTCGTTCATCTTGTCCACCCAGCGGCGCGTGTAGATGATCTGCGCGCCGTCGGGGGAAAGCTGCGGGTTCTGGACGTCTTCCCAGTCGAGGTACTGGTCGACGGACAGGGTGGTCTTCTTGGCCTGTTGCTGCGCCCAGGCGGCGGGCGCGACCGAGGTAAGGGCGCAGAGAGCCCCAAGGACGAGACGGCGAATGCGCATGTGCGACTCCAGATGGTGGCGGGGAACGACCGCCATATCCTGCGCCATTCGGAGCGTGAGTGCTAGAGGGCGCCGAAAAGAAAACGGCGCGAGGTCATCGCGCCGTGCCGGTTATCGCGGGTTCGCGCCGTTGCCGGCGCCGGGCCCTGGATTGCCATCCCCACCGGAGGTGCTCGTCGTGTCGATCATGCGGCGCACCCCCTTCCACTGCAGGCCGCCCGCCGGACGGTACTTCACGACCGGGGTCTCGACCACGCTCTTGTTGCTGCTCGAGGCGTGGATCATGATGCCGTCGCCCACATAGATGCCGACGTGCGAGATGCGCTTTCCCTTGCCGAAGAACATCAGGTCGCCGGGACGCATGTCGGACGTGTCTTTCGAGATGTTGCCGCCCATGGTCGCGAGTTCACGCGAGGAGTGCGGCAGGTCGATCCCGAGCTTGGCGAAGACGAACTTCACGAACCCGCTGCAATCGAGCCCCTTGGCGGGGTTCGTGCCGGCCCACTTGTAGCGGGTGCCGAGCAACTGGCGTGCCGCCTCGCCGATCGAATCGCGCTGTTCCGAGGACAGCTTGGCGAACGGGCCTTTCGGGTTCGACCCGCGCTCCTCGAGCCCCTGCAGGGGGAGCTTGGACTTCGTCGCCGACTTCGAGGGCGTCGCCTTGGACCCCGTGCCCGCCGGGGTCACCGACTGCGCGTCCGCGAGGGTCGCGGCAGCGAAGGTGGCGAGGGCCAGGAAGGGGAGTCGGAGGCGGGTCATGAAGGGAGAAAGGTACCCGGTTCCAACCCCCGACGGAACCCTTTGGGTCCCTCGGATCAGCCGCGAAAGAGGACCCCGGAACTCCCTGATTCACGCACTTCGATGGCGGCAAGCAGGGGGAGCGCCGGCCGCAGGCGCTCCCAGAGCCACTGCGCGAGCAGCTCCGTCGTGGGATTCTCGAGCCCCCGCACGTCGTTGAGGAACCGGTGGTCGAGCGCCTCGTGCAGCGGGGCCCAGGCCTGGTAGATGTCGGCGAAGTCGAGCACGAAGCCCGAGTGCGGGTCGACGGGGCCGCTGACGGTCACGCGCACCTGCCACGTGTGGCCGTGGACACGGCCGCAGGGGTGGCCCTCGGGGACGTGGGGGAGCTGGTGTCCGGCCGCGAAGGTGAACTCGCAGAACGCTTCGGTGGGACCGTAGGTCATCAGCGGATGCCGAGCTGTTTGTGGGTCTGCACCGACAGCCTCCAGCGCGGATGCGCCAGGCAATGCGCGACGGCGGCCCGGGTGTTCAGCTCGAGCGCGGGCCCGTCCATCGGCTGGAGGAAGAAGTTGCGGAAGTCGAGCTGTTCGTAGCGCTCCGGGTCGCCGTTCACCTGCGGGAACACGAGCTTGAGTTCGTCGCCCGCGGTGAGCACGAGCGGCGCGCCGGCCTTGGGGCTCACGCAGATCCAGTCCAGCCCGCGCGGCGCGGGCTGAGTGCCGTTCGTCTCGACCGCTACCTCAAACCCGCGCGCGTGCAGGGCGTCGATGAGCGGGACGTCCACCTGCAGCAGCGGCTCGCCGCCGGTGCACACCACGAACGGCCGGGCACCGCCCTCGGCGCCGGGCCAATGCGCCGCCACGGCGTCGGCGAGCGTATCGGCGCTCTCGAACTTCCCGCCGTCGGGTCCCACTCCCACGAAGTCCGTATCGCAGAAGCGGCAGACGGCGCTCGCCCGGTCGTCCTCGCGCCCCGTCCACAGGTTGCAGCCCGCGAACCGCAGGAAGACGGCGGCGCGACCGGCGTGCGCCCCCTCACCCTGCAGCGTGTAGAAGCACTCCTTCACCGCGTAGGTCATGGCGCGTAGGCGGCCGGGTCGGCGGTGCCGGCCTGCGCAAAGCCGCGGAGGCGGAGCTGACAGGCGTCGCAATGCCCGCACGCGGCGCCGTCGGGGCGGGGGTCATAGCAGCTCGAGGTCATCGCGTAGTCCACGCCGAGCGACTGGCCGAGCTCGATGATCTGGCGCTTGGTGAGGTCGATGAGCGGCGTGCGCACGCGGAGCCGGGCCGCGCCTTCGATGCCGGCGCGCGTGGCGAGGTTCGCCATCCCCTCGAAGGCGCGGATGTACTCGGGGCGGCAGTCGGGATAGCCGCTGTAGTCGAGCGAGTTGACCCCGATGAACACGTCCTGCGACCCGGTCGTCTCGGCGAAGGCGAGCGCGAACGACAGGAAGATCGTGTTGCGCGCGGGGACGTAGGTCACGGGGATCCCCTCCGACATCACGTCGGCGGAGCGGTCCTTGGGGACGGCGATGTCGCTCGTGAGCGCGGAGCCGCCGAACTCGCGCAGGTCGATGTCGGCGATGACGTGGCGTCGCACGCCGTACTGCGCCGCGAGGGCGCGTGCGCGTTCGATCTCCACGCCGTGCCGCTGTCCGTACCGGAAGGTGAGCGCATGCACCGTCCAGCCGCGCCGTGTGGCGAGGGCGAGCAGCGTGGTGGAGTCGAGTCCGCCGCTCAGGAGGAGGATCGCGGGGCGACCGTCGCCGGGCTCGCCGGCATCGCGGTCGAGGGCGGGCGTCGTCATCCCTGCCGGAGTCCCGAGACGATGTCGCGCAGCCGGTTCGCGCCGTCGAGCAGCGACGCCGACGCGGAGCTCATCTCCTGGCAGGCGGCGCTCTGCTCCTCGGTGCCGGCACTCACTTCCTCGGCGGCCGCGGCGTGCGATTCGGCGGTGTGGGCGGCCTTCTCGATGCCGGTGGCGGCTTCCATCACGGCGACGACGTTCTCGTCGGCGGCCACGGTGACGTCGCCGGCGGCGCGCATGGTGTGCTCGGCGGCCGTGCCGATGGCGGTGAGGGCGGCGTCGATGTCGCGCGAGAGGCGCTCGATCTCCCCCACTCGTGCCGAGCCCTGCTGCATGGCCGTGGTGGTGCTCCCCACGCGCGCGGTGACGACGGCGGTGAGTTCGACGATGTCGTCGGCGGCGGTCTGCGCCTGTTCGGCGAGCTTGCGCACCTCGTCGGCGACGACGGCGAATCCACGGCCGGCGCTGCCGGCGCGGGCCGCCTCGATGGCCGCGTTGAGGGCGAGCAGGTTAGTCTGCTCGGCGATGCGGCTGACGATGGCGACGAACCGGTTGATGTTGTCGGCGGTGGCGGTGAGTTCGCGCACCTCCCCGGCGGCGTGCTCGACGGATTCCCGGATGCTGCCGAGGAGTCCGAGGGCGCGCCCGATCTCGGCGCGCTTCTCGCGCGCGGCGTGTTCGATATCGTTGGCGAGCGTCTGCACCTCGGCGGCGCCGGTGCGCACGGCATCGGCGCGGGTGCGCATCACGTGCAGCGCGTCGTCCACGCCCCGCAGGGCGAGCACCTGATGCTCGGCGCCCTCGGTGACCTCCGACATCGCCGTGGCGGTGTGGCCTGCCGCGAGCGACACCTGCTCCGACGCCGAGGCGAGTTCGTGCGCGGAGGTGGTGACGCTGTTCGCCGTTTCCTGCGCCACGCCGACGACGCGTTCGAGCGAGTCGGCGGTGACGTTGAGCGCCTCGGCGAGTTCGCGGAACTCGCCCGGCAGGTCGGTGCCCGTGCGCACGTCGAGGCGGCCGGACGCGAGCGAACGGGCGTGGGCGACGAGCTGCGCGAGGGGGAGGGCGATGGCGCGGACCGTCCAGGTGACGATGCCGAGTCCGAGCAGCATGGCGCCGACGATCACGGCGACGAGGGCGGCGGCGCGCCGCGACGCCTCGATGCGCAGCGCGGACGCGGTGGCTTCCATCGTGCGCGCGCGCCGCTGTCCGAGCTGTTGAACGTCGTCGAGGAGGGCGTTCTCGAGCGGGCTGGCGGCGTCGTCGGCGCGCGCGGCCTCGACAACGCGCTTCATGTCGCGCAGGCGGTGCGCCGTGGCGATCTGCACCTCGAGCAGCGAGAGCCGCTGGTCGATCGACGCGATGAGCGCGATGTCGTCGGCGGTGAGTCCGGCGCTGGCGTTGAGCGCCTTCTGGGCGCGGTGCGCGGCCGTGCCGTACTTCCGGAACGCGGCGGCCGACACCGAGTCGGGCGCCTCCGTGTAATGCGACGCCGCCGTCAGCTCCTGCGCGACGTTCGACGTGAGCGTGGCGGTGAGCTGCGCTTCGAATCGGGCGGCGGCGAGCGAGGTCGCGACCTTGTCGGAGAGCGAGATGAGGGCGCCCCGCCCCACGATGCCGGCGATCACGAGCAGCACGATGAGCGCGCCGAAGCCGGCGAGGAGCCGTCCGCGGATGGATCCGCTCGCGAAGGGGTTCACGGCGCGCGCCCCGTCGTCTCGAGGGTGCCGTCCTTGCGCACGCGGGTCATCGTCACGGTCTTTCCCCACGGGTCGCCGTTGGGGAGGAAGCGCAACGGTCCGGTGGCGCCGTCGAGCGGCGTGCGGATCGCGGCGAGCCATTCGCGGATCTTGGCGCGATCGGGTCCCACGGCGGCGAGCGCGGCGGCGAGCACCTTGGTGGCGTCGTAGCCGAGCGCCGCGTTGCCATCAGGCACCACGCCGTTGTTCGCTTTCTTGAACGCGGCGACGAACTTCTGCGCTTCAGGGCGCGGGTCGGTCGGCGCGAACGGGGCGCCCACGTACGCGCCTTCGGCGACGTCGGCGTGGCCCGTGAGGGGCGTCCACCCGTCGCCGCCCATGAAATCCACCTTGAGGCCCTGGCGCTTCGCTTCCGCCAGCAGGGCGGCACCCGACGCTTCATAGCCCGCCACGAAGACGATGTCGGGCTGTTTCAGCTTGAAGTAGGAGATGAACACTTCGGCGTTGCTGGCGTCGGCGGGGATCGGGTCGATGCTCACGATCTCGCCGGCGAAGCCGCGGCGGAACGCGTCGGCGAGCCCGCGGCCGTACGGCTCGTTCTCGTAGAGCACCGCCGCGCGCTTCTTGCCGAGCCGTGTCGCGAACTTCGCCATCTCGGCGCCGCTCGCCGAATCGCTCGGGATCACGCGGAAGGTCCACTTGGAGATCCCCGTGAGGTCGGGGGAGCTCGCCGACGTGGAGACCGCGGGAAGTCCGCCATCGTAGACCTTGGCCGCGGAGACCATCGCACCCGACGTGACGTGGCCGATGACGGCGCTCACGGTGGGGTCATTCATGAATTGTTGCGCGATCATCGCCGCCTTGCGACCATCACCGTCGTCGTCGGACTGCCGCAGTTCGAGCTTGTGCCCGGCGATGCCGCCGGCCGCGTTGATCTCGTTCACGGCGAGCGTGATGCCGAGCTGGGTGTTGCGGCCGTGGCTCAACTTCCACGGACCCGCGGCGGCGAGTTTGTACGTGGTGCTGCCGCCGGAACAGGCGGCGAGCAGCGCGGCGAGGAGGACGATGCGTCGGTTCATGCGGTTCGCGCCCCGGGTGCGGCGGGCTGCTGCTGCGAGAGACAATGCAACGTACCGAGCCCCCAGACGAGATCGACGGCGTGGATGCCGACGACGGCGCGGTCCGGCATCAGTTCGGCGAGCGTGTCGAGCGCCACGCGGTCGTTCGCGTCGTTGAACGTGGGCACGAGGACGACGCCGTTGGCGATGTAGAAGTTCGCGTAGCTCGCCGGCAGGCGCTGTCCGTCCATCACGACGACACGCGGGTAGGGCAGCGTGACGACGCGGATCGGGTCGCCCGCGGCGTCGGTCGTTCCGGCGAGGCGGCGCAGATTGTCGGCCGAACGGCGATGGTTCTCGTCGGCGGGGTCGCTCTCGTGGGCGAGCACGAGCACACCCGGCGCCACGAAGCGCGCGATGTCGTCGACGTGTCCGTGCGTGTCGTCGCCGACGCACCCTTCGCCGAGCCAGATGGTCTTGCCGCAGCCCAGTTCGCGCGCGAAGATCGCTTCATAGGCGGCGCGGTCGACGCCGGCGTTCCGCACCTGCGCGTCGCTGAGCAGCCACTCCTCGGTCACGACGATGGTGCCGCGGCCGTCGGTCTCGATGCCGCCGCCCTCGAGGATCACGCGTCCGGCGCCGTCCGGGCGCATCGGTGCGCGGCGCGGGAGGCCGGTCGTGCGGGCCACGACGCGGCCCAGCTGCGCGTCGTGCGCGAAGTCGTCGTACTTGGCCCAGGCATTGAAGTCCCAGTCCACCAGCGTCGGCACACCGTCGTCGAACACGACGGTCGGCGCGGAATCGCGCATCCACACGCGGTCGGTCGGCGCGACGTGCAGCCGGTAGCCCGACTCCGCCACGCCGTGCGCGGCGATGCAATGCCGTGCGGCGTCGCGCACGGATTCATCGTGGCAGACGATCTCCACGGTCTCGTGCGGGGCCAGCGCGCGCACGATCTCCGCGAACACCCAGGGGATGGGCGCGAACTTGCCCGGCCAATCGGGTTCGTGGTGCGGCCACGCGATCCACGTGGCCGCATGCCGTTCCCACTCGGCGGGCCAGCGCACGCCGCGAGCGTTCACGCGCCCAGCCAGCGACTGAGGATGGGGCCGTACGCGTCGATGCGGCGGTCGCGCAGGAACGGCCAGTTGCGGCGCGCGCGCTCGATCTGTTCGGGATCACAGCTCGCCATCACGATCTCGGGCGCCGTCTCGGCCTTCGCGAGATAGCGGCCGTACGGGTCGGCGATGAACGAGTGCCCGAAGAACTCGATGCCGCCGGTGCCCGGCTCCGCTTCGAAGCCAACACGGTTGACCGCGGCCACGAACACGCCGTTCGCGATGGCGTGGGCGCGCTGCGCAGTGCGCCAGGCGTCCACCTGCGAGGCGCCCCACTCCGTCTTCTCGGCGGGAAGCCAGCCGATCGCCGTGGGATAGAACAGCACCTCGGCGCCGAGCAGTGCGGTGATGCGCGCCGCCTCGGGATACCACTGGTCCCAGCAGATGAGCACGCCGATGGTGGCGTAGCGGGTCTTCCACACCTTGAAGCCGGCGGCGGTGTTCGGTCCCTCGGTCACGGCATCGCCCGGGGCGAAGTAATACTTCTCCTCGAAGTGCGGGTCGTGCGGGATGTGCATCTTGCGATACACGCCGAGGAGTGTGCCGTCGGCGTCGATGACGGAGGCCGAGTTGCGGTACACGCCGGGCCCTTGCCGCTCGAAGGTCGGCACGACGAGCACCACTTCGAGTTCCGCGGCGAGCGCGCGCAGCACTTCGGTGGTGTGTCCCGGAATCGGCTCTGCGAGGTCGAAGGACTCGTGCTTGAGCGACTTGCAGAAGTACGGCGCGTTGAAGAGTTCCTTCAGGCAGATGATCTCTGCGCCTTCCGACGCCGCCTCGCGGATACGCGCGATGGTGGTGGCGAGCGACAGCGTGGGATCGCCGGTGACGGCGTCCTGGATCAGCGCGACGACGAAGGGGGGGCGTGGCATTGGACAAACATAGCGCCTCGGGGCGCGTTCCTCACGCTCGCAGGGCGATGACGATGTCGGCGACGTTCGTGCCGGTGGGGCCGGTGCGGAGCAGGGCGCCGACGGCGTCGAGTGCCGGGTGGGCGTCGCAGCGGGCGAGCGCCGCGGCGGGGTCGATCCCGGCCGCGGCGATGGCGTCCCACGTGCGGCTCGTCACCAGGGCGCCGGCCGCGTCGCTCGAGCCGTCGGTGCCGTCGGTGCCGGCGGCGAGCAGCACCATGCGGTCGTTCCCCATCGTACGGAGCACCTCCGCGGCCGCGAGGGCGAGCTGCTCGTTGCGACCGCCGCGTCCGTGTTCGTCTGGGAGACGCACCGTGGTCTCGCCGCCGTAGATGAGGCAGGTACCGGGCGCCGCCTCGCACACCGCGCGGGCGATCTCGCGGCCCGACTCGGCTGCGTCGCCGACCAATTCGCGATCGAACATGAGCGTTTGCGGGCCGAGGGTGGCGAGTGCGTGCGTACCGGCCGCCTGCAGCGCGTCGTGGTTGTCGCCGACGATCGCGGGGCGCACGTTGGCGAAGATCGGACTGAGCGGATCGGGCGTTTCGGGCAGCGTGCCGGCGATGATGGCGCCGAGCATCGCCGCCACCTGGAGCGGCAGGCGGCGCGCGAGCCCGGCGCGTCGCAATGTCTGCTCGACCGAGTCCGCGCTGAAGCCGTCCGGGACGCACGGTCCTGAGCCGATGACCGCGGGATCGCCGAATCGGACGTCCGAGAGCAGCACCTGCTGCACGATGGCCGGCGCGAGCGCCGCCGCGAGGCGGCCCGCGCCCCAGCGCGAGAATCGTTTGCGCACGATGTTCAGATCGTCGATGGCGAGCCCTGCGCCGAAGAGCAGCTCGTTGAGTTCGGTGTAGGCCTTGGCCGAGAGCCCCTCGACTGGCGCGCCGATGAGCGCGCTCGTGCCGCCGGAGATGAGAACGAGTACGACATCGTCAGGCCCGACCTTCTCGCACAGGTCGGCCAGTTCATTCGCCGCGTGGAGCGACTTGGGGCCGGGCAGCGGGTGGTCGCCGTCGCAGCGGAGCAGGGGCGACCCGACGCGCGCTGCGGTCTCGTGCCTCGCCAACGACTGCGTGTCCGCGGGCCGGTCGCCGGCTGCCACGACGATGCCACCGGCCACGGCGATCTCGCGCGATGCCGCGAAGTCGAGCGCGCCGCACGCCATGGCCGGCGCGGCTTTCCCGATGGCGATGATCCAGTGCCGTCGCGCGGCGTCGCCTGATGGGATCGGAAACGCGAACTCGAGCGACTCGCGCGTGAACCACTCGGGACGTGCCGCCTCGAGCGCCGCCGCGAAGATCTCGCGCGCACGGGCCGCGAGATCGTTCGCGACGGCGCCGCCCGTCATCGTTTGTCGGGCGGCAACGCCT
>CAIRBD010000406.1 GCA_903876745.1 uncultured Gemmatimonadota bacterium | reverse complement strand
GCCGCGGCCGCGGCGGCCGATCCGCCCCACTGGGTGATCGACGCCGTCACGGCGTTGTTGTAGTGCGCCGCGGCGCCGCTCGCGCCACCGAGCCCGCGCTCGGCGCATTCGGCGAGGATGAACTCCGCCTCGGCGTACGTGGCGATGTACGACGGCGTCTTCTTGCCCGTCGCCGTGCCGAACGTGCCGTACGACGTGGCGCCCGGATAGAAGATGGTGCCCATGCGCGACGTCGTGTTGAAGAACGGCGTCACGGTGACGTTGTCCATGCCGTTCTGCAGCCCGATGTACCGGGCGTTGGCCGGCACCGCCCACACGGCGCTGGTGGCCGGATCCCACTTCGTCGGCTGCGCGAAGATGGGGACGCGCGGGTCGGCGAGGGTGACCATCGTGTCGAGCAGGGTCTTCGACACGCGATGGTCATCGCGGGTGGCGAAGTTGGCTGCCACCGGGTTGTCGAAGATACCGTCGCCGGGCCAGGCAATCGCGGCGTTGTCGGCGTTCGACGTGAAGAGGCCCGCCGAGATCGCCGCCGTGAGCTCCGTGGCGGCCTTCGCGGCATCGGCCTTCGACATGCGCAGCGCCATGCGGGCGCGGAGCACGTTCGAGAGCTTCGCCCACTTGGTGAGGTCGCCCTTGTAGATGACGTCGGCGCTGCTCAGTCCGGCTTCCGTCGCCGGCGCGGCCCGCATGGCCGTCGTCGCGTCGGTAAGCGTTTTGAGCAACCCGTAGTAGATGTCTTTCTGGGCGTCGTACGCCGGCGTCAGCGACCCGCCGGTGACGTCACCCTTGAGCGCGGCGCTGTAGGGGATGTCACCCCACAGGTCGGTCAGGTTCTGGAACACCCACGACTGCATCACCGCGGCCGGGCCCCACACGCTGGCCGTGCCCGCCGCCGTGCCGATCCCCTTCACCTTCTCGAAATCCTCGAGCTCCGACGGATACGCGCCGCCGTTGATGCCGTCGATCGTCGTCGCGCGGATGTGCCCGCGATCTTCGTCGAGGTACTGCACCTGCGAGATGTGGTTCGCAAACAGCGCGTTGCCCGACATCGTCATGCCCACGCCGCTGAAGCGCGAGACTGTGGTCGCCGTGGCGTTCGTGAACAACGAGCCGGCCGGCGCGGAGGTGGGACTGTTCGGGTTCGTGTTGATCCCGGTAAGGTCGGTCTTGCAGGACGTCGTCGCCATGGCGGCGACAATGCCCAGCGCGGCCGAGAATCGAGTGAGTTTCATATATGATGTCTCCCGGTTGCCGGTCACGGAGTGATCGAGATGTTGACGCCGATCGAGCGCATCGTGGGCAGGGCGCCCATGTCGAAGCCCTTGCCGCCATTGCCGCTGCTCGACGAGTTCTCCGGATCGTAGTTCGGGAACGACGTCCAGGTGTACAGATTGCGTCCCACGAGGGCGACGTTCATCTGCGAGAGCTTGAGCTTGGTCGCGTATTGGGTGGGCACTTCATAGCCGAGGCGCATTTCGCGCAGCTTCGCGAAGCCCGTGCCGTAGATGCCCATGCTGTTGATCGGGTACACCGAGTGATTCCAGTCCTCGGCCGTCACGTTCACCGTGTTCGCCTTGCCGGTGGCGGCGTCGATGCCCTTGGCCACGAGGCCCGGGTTGTTCCAATCCACCTGACGTCCGGCGAGCGTGTTGTCGAGGATGCCGGCGTACGTGCCCCACCAGTTGCCGATGGAGAAGTTCTGTCCGCCGTGCTGCAGGTCGATGAGCGCGCTGAGCGACCAGTTCTTGTAATGGAACTCGTTCGTCCAGCCACCGCTCCAGTCGGCATTCACGTTGCCGAGCACCGTCTTCGTGGCGGCGCGCTGCGGGAGACCGCCGGAGAGCAGCGGCAGCCCGGTCGCCGGGTCGCGCGCCATGTCGTAGCCGAACAGCGTGCCGTAGGGGAGTCCCTGGCGCGCTTCGATGTTGGCGCCCCACTGCGAAGCGATGACGATCGTGCTCAGCCCCGGCGCGAGCTGGTCGACCTTGTTCTTGATGTTCGCGTAGTTCACCGACGTCGTCCACTGGAACCCGTTCTTCAGGCGCAGGGCCTTCGCCGTGACCATCAGTTCCACGCCGCGATTGCTGATCTGGCCGGCGTTGATCTGCGTGGCCGTGAAGCCCGTCGCGGGCGCGATCGTCAGCGGGATGATCTGGTCCTTCGTGGTCTTCAGGAAGTACGTCGCGTCCATGATGATGCGATCATCGAAGAACGACGCTTCGACGCCGCCTTCCGAGGCCGTCGTGCGCTCCGGCTTGAGCGCCGGATTGGCCGACGTGTTGCTGAGCGAGTACAGCGGGAGGCCCGAGAACTTGCTCGAGGAGCCGCTGTACAGCGTCGCCAGCTGGTAGGCGCTCGCGTCGGAACCGACCTGCGCCGCGCCACCGCGCAGCTTCAGGTATGACAGGAACTTGTTCCGCGAGAGCACCGGGAACATGTCCGAGAGGAGGAGCGAGGTGTTGACCGACGGATAGAAGTACGAGGCGTTCGCCTTCGGCAGCGTCGACGACCAGTCGTTGCGGCCGGTGACTTCGACGGTCCAGAAGCCCTTGTACGTCATGTTCGCCGACCCGTACGCCGAGTTGACCGCGGTATGCGACTCGGAGTTGCCGACCGTCGGCGTGATGCCGGCGTTGGCGAGGTTGTAGATCCCCGGCACGAGGATGCCGGCCGTCGAGAAGCTCACGGCGTACGCGTCGTTGCTGCGGAGGTTGCCGCCGACGTTCGCCTGCAGGTCGAACTTGCCCACCGATTTGCGGGCGGTGAGGATACCCTCGAAGTTCGTTTCCTTCGCGCGCGAGGTGTACGACGTGAAGCCGCCGTTGTACGACGGGCTCGCGTTGTCGATGTTACCGGCCGCGAACTGCTGGTCGCGCGTGAAGCGGTACGAGTCCGACCCCATGCGCACGAGGCCGCTCAGCCAGCCGTTGACCTGGTAGTTGGCGCTCGCCGTCGCCACGACGCGGTCACGCGAATCGGGCGCCGGGTTCATGAACTGCTGCCAGTACGGATTGCGGTGGTAGTTGTCGTTCCAGTTGTACAGGCTGCCGTCGGCGAACCCGTACACGCTGTTCTTGTTGTAGTACTGGTTCTTGAGGAGCGCCACGTCCACCTGGCGCCCGAACCACGTGAACGTCATGAACGGGTTGCCTTCCGTATAGCCGTTCTCGGGGCGGTTCATGCCGTTCGTCTGCGTGTACTGGAGCGAGCCGTTGAACGACAGCTTGTCGTTCACCGCCACGCTGCCCGAGATCGAACCGGCGAGCTTGTTGAGCGACGAGTTGGGCACGATGCCGCCGGTGTTGTCCTTCGTCACCGACAGACGCACGCCCATCCCCTTGCCGGAGGCCACGACGTTCACGTTGTTCGAGACCGTGCTGCCGGTCTGGAAGTAGTTCGACACGTTGTTCGGATGCGCGATCCACGGCTGCGCCTTTCCGTTGAACTGGTCGATCAGCTGGCCCTTGAACCGCGGACCCCACGATTCATCGCCACCGTCGTTGATGCCGCTGCCGGCGCCATCCACGTACTGGAACTCGCCGCCGAAGCCCTGCCCGTACGAGTTTTGGTACTTGGGCATCACCGACGGCGCGTCGCTCGTCATGCGCGTCGTGAAGTTGAAGCGCACGCCCTCGGCCGCGCCGCGGCCGGTCTTCGTGGTGATCACCACCGCGCCGTTCGCCGCGCGCGAGCCGTACAGCGCCGCAGCGTTCGGTCCCTTGAGCACCGTCATCGAGGCGATGTCGTCGGGATTCAGGTCGGAGATCGCCGTGCCGTAGTCGCGGCCGCCGCCGGCCGAGGCCGTGGAGAAGCCGGCGTTCGACACCGGGATGCCGTCGACGATGAACAGCGGCTGGTTCTCGCCGAGGATCGAACCGGCGCCGCGGATCACGATGCGCGTCGAGCCGCCCATGTTGCCGCTCTGATTGATCGTCACGCCGCTCACCTTGCCCGACATCGTGCCGACGATGCTGTTGGCCTGGGTGCGCGTGATGTCTTCGGCGCTGAGCGTCTGCTGCGAGGTGCCGATCGTCGTCTTCTCGGCGAGGATGCCGAGGGCCGTCACGGTCACGCCCGAGAGCTGCATCGGGTGCGAGACCATCGAGAAGTCGACCTTCACCGCGCCGCCGGACAGCGTCACCGGCTGCGTCGCGTACTTGAATCCGATGCGGCGCGCGGTCATCTGCGCGGGGCCGGTGCGGCCGGCGGGCACGGTGAGTGAGTAGGTGCCGTCGACCTTCGTCATCGTACCGAACGTCGTGCCGTCGATCGTGATCGAGGCGGCTTCGATGGCCGCGCCGGCTTCATTCACGACCTTGCCGGAGATGACGGTGGCACCCTGCGCCTGCGCGCGGGATGCAACCCCGCCGAGCAAGGCAAGAGCGACCGTTCCCGCGAACAAGGCGCGAGTCAATCGTTGCAACATGAGTTGTACCTCTGTAGGACCCAAGGGTGGGAACTGCGTGGGTCCGCCCCGGCTGGATGGGCCGGATGAGTGGGCGGAACTTCGAACAACTGTTCGAAATTGCCCAGTGCGCACAGAGGTGTAAAGCTAACCGGCCGCGGTGTCACCAGAGTAACCCGTCTGGTGACACCGCGGGCGCTTACATCGTACGTATCACAATCACCGGTCCCTGCTTCGCCGTCGCGCCGAACCGCTGCATCGCCTGCGACGCATCGAGCAAGCGCACTTCGATCACCACACTCGCCTGCACGCGCTTCAGGTCGTCGAGCTCGCCCACAGGGCCGCCGTCGATCGACACGTGCGGCGCACCCGCGCCGGCATCGTTGAGACTGCTCGTGCCGCGCGTCGCCATGAACCGCGGGCGGAGCGTCTTGATGGCATCGTAGATGTTCTGTCCCGAGAGCGAAGGATCGGACAGATCCTCCTTGGTGATCACGTTCGGGTCGCGGCGCGGCGCGGAGGCGGCGGCGGCGGCACCGGTGGCCGGCGTCGCACCGCCGCCGGCACAGGCAGCAGCCGCGACGACGCAAACGCCGAAGACGATTCTCTTCAACAGCATGGGGACTCCTCGAATGGTTGTGTGGAACGATATGTCAGGGACGCGCTTTCCGGCACGTGGGTCGGCGCGACGTCCGACGCATCTTCCAAGGCGTCTGTCGTAACCGGCGCTCGCGTAACGTGGCAATCCACGCCATCTTCTCCCCCGATGCCGCCGAGCCCCATCGCCCGCCTTCGCAGGATCTGCCTCGCGCTCCCCGAGACGTACGAGAAGCTCGCCTGGGGCGAGCCGACCTTCCGCGTGCAACAGGGGAAGGTCTTCGCGATGTTCGCGAACGCCAAGTCGCATCACGGTAAGCCGGCGAAAGGGTCGATCGCCGAGCAATTCGCGAACGACAAACCGGCGCGCGGTCGCAACGCCGTCTGGATCCTCGCCACGTACGAGAATCAGCAGTTCATGATCGCGCACGACGCGTCGCGGTTCTTTCGTCCGCCGTACGTCGGCACACACGGCTGGGTAGGCGTCTATCTCGACGGTGTATGCGACTGGGACGAACTGCGTGTGCTGCTGGAAGACGCGTGGCGGATGGCCGCGCCGAAGGCGCGTGGTGGGGCCGCCCGCGTCAGCCGTCGGCGACGGCCGTAAGGAGATCGCGCGCGAACGCCACCTCGTCCTCGTTCACGAGATGCCCCATCCCCTCGTACAGCCGCGTCGTCACCGACGCGCCCATCCGCGTGAACAGCGCCGCGCTCTCGCGCACGCGGTCGGCGGGGATGTGCCCGTCCACGTCGCTGCAACCGAGGAACACCGGCGTGCCGGCAAAATCACCGTCTTCGCTCCACACCGTGCCCGGCGGTCCGATGAGCCCGCCCGAGAACACGAGCACACCGCCGTAGCGCTGCGCGCGCCGCTGCGCCGCCGTCGCCACGAGACAGGCGCCCTGCGAGAAGCCCATCAGCACGATGCGCTCCGACGGAACGCCGCGGCCGATGGCGTCGTCGATCATCGCGTGCACCACGGAGATGCCCGAGGTGATCCCCGGCTCGTTTTGCTCGATGGGCGCGAGGAAGCTCTGCGGATACCACGAGTTGCCGGCCGCCGCCGGTGCGACGAACGCCACGTGCGTGTTGTGGATGAGCGGCGCGATGTCGAGGATGTTGCGCGGCGCCGCGTTGCGGCCGTGCACGGCGATGACGAGGGCGCGCGTCTGCGCGAGCGGCACGCCCAGCGTCGTCACGGGCTGGCCGGCGTGCGGTGCGACGGCGACCGACATCAGTACGTCACCGAGGGCAGTCGTGATTCGATCTCGGCGCGGTTCGGCTCCGCCCAATCGGGCAGCTTGAGCGCACGGCCCAGCTGCGCCACCGATTCGTCCACGGCGAACCCGGGCGGCATCGTCGCCACTTCGAAGAGCACACCGTTCGGTTCGCGAAAGTAGATCGACTCGAAGTAGTTCCGGTCGAGCACGTCGGTCACGTGCACGCCGCGCCAGCGCAGCTCCGCCTGCACGGCGAGCTGCTGCGCCGAGTCGGCGGCGGCGAACGCCACGTGGTGCACGGTGCCAACGCCGTTCACGCCGTGAGGGGCATCGGCCGCCTGCACGATGTCGAGCAGCTGGCCCGGCGCGCTGCCGCTGATCCCCACGCGCGTCGTTCCGGCGGCCTCGCCGATCACCGTGCCGTCGAGCAGTTCGGTGACGAGCGCCACCGTCGTCACCGGCTCGCGTACGAGGAGCGATACGCCGTGGATGCCGCGGATGGCCTTCTCCTCCGGCACGCCGGCGCCCGTCCACGGCGCGCGCGCGTCCCCTTCGCTGCCGATGAGGCGCAACAGCAGCCCCGAGGGATCGGCAAAGCTGATCGCGTCCTCGCCGAACGGCGTCGCGTCATCCACGTACGGCACGGCGAAGTCGGTGAAGCGCCTGCGCCAGTACGCCATCGCGCCCACGGGCGCGGAGAAGCTCGTGACGGTCACCTGCCCGGCCCCGCGGATGCCGTCGCGGATACCCATGCCGGCATACGGGAACGTCGTCATGATGGTGCCGGGCGTCCCCTGCTCGTCCCCATAATAGAAATGGTAGACGCCGGGGTTGTCGAAGTTCACCGTCTTCTTCACCAGGCGCTGGCCGAGCAGCCCAACGTAGAAATCGAGATCGTCCTGCGCCCCGGCGACGGTGGCCGTGACGTGATGCAGACTGCGGATGTACGAGTCCATCGTTTCAGGCTCCGTGAGTGGCGCTACGCTCGAAAGGTGCGCACTTCACAGTAACTTTGCGAGGGGTTACGATGCGCCCGTTCCGTGCAACTCGCGTTCGATGCGCCGGTCGGGAACGAGCCACATCAGCGCGACGGCCGCGTAGAGCAGGTGCGCGAGGCCCGTGTAGTCGAACAACGACAGCGGCACCGCGGCGGCATACATCACGAGCGACACGCGCCCCTTCACGTCGTTGCCGACGGCGCGCGCCACGGCCGAGTTGGCGCCGTGGTGACTCACGATGGCCCGCACGAGCGCGTAGTACGCGAGCCCCGACGCGAACAGCACCACGCCGTAGCACGCCGTGGGGAACGGCGCGCCGTGGGTCTCCCCCGCCCATGCAGTGACGAACGGCAGCAGGGAGAGCCAGAACAGCAGGTGCAGGTTCCCCCACATGATCGCCGCGTTCACGCGCTCCGTGGCGTGGAACAGGTGATGGTGGTTGTTCCAGTAGATGCCGATGTAGATGAAACTCAGCAGATACGCGATCAGCTGCGGCGCCATGTGCCGCAGCGCCTCGGCGGTCGCGTCGTGCGGCACCTTCAGTTCCAGCACCATGATGGTGATGAGGATCGCCAGCACACCGTCGCTGAACGCCTCGAGGCGGGCCGTGGTCAACGCCCGCCTCCCGCTTTGATCGCCGTGATCATCAAACTCACGGAACGAAGCTGCATCCTTCGGCCTTCGCGCACTTCGGGTCCACCGGGGTGAGCCCGAGCCGCTTCAGTTCCGCGTTGAACGCGACAAGGTCGGTTTTCCATACTTTGTCTAACGTCGTCGTGTAGCCTTTGAGTTCCGTCGACAGGATGCCGAGGATCTCGGCGACGTTGTTGTTCGGCCGGCCGTCGCCGCGCTCGACCATCGAGAGCAGTGTGGCGAGGCGGTTGTTCACGCGGATGGGGAAGTTGAGCGGATCCTGCCCGCTCTGGTTCTTCACCTGATACACGTCCTGTTCCACGCCGGCGGCGTCGGTGGTGAGCTTCTCACCCGACGTCTTGAGCGCGGCGTCGTCCTTCTTCTTGAGACGGTCGGCGACCTGCGCCTTCACGTTGCGGATGTCGACGATAGCCTGGTTGGCCTCGCTGACCTTGTCGCGGATGCGGCTCGCCATCGTGAACTGCGCGCGCATGTCGGCGTCGCTCACATCGTTGATGAGCGGATTGCGCTTCACCGTGAGCGCCTGCGAGAGCTGCTTGCCGTCGACGGTGAGGCGCAGCGTGTACTTGCCCGGCGGCACCTGCGGTCCGTTGGTGCTCGCGCCCCAGAGGATCATCCCCGGGAACACGGTGGCCGACGTGCCGCGCAGGTCCCACGAGTAGCGGTTGAGCCCGGCCGCGTTCGGGAGCGGTGGTCCGGCAGCGAATCGTCCGCCACCGCCGCCCGCGGCGAGTGCGGTGGAGTCGGCGCCGGCGCCGGCGCCGTGACCGCGGCCACCTGTCGAATCGGCTCCCGCGCCACGTCCGCCTCGACCGGCGGCCGGCGGGGCGGCGGTATCGGGTTCGTACTTCCGGATCAACGCGCCCGCGCTGTCGAGCACTTCGAGCTTGAGGCGCACGGCCGGCTTCTTGAGATACCAGCTGAAGGTCGCGCTCGGTCCGGAGCGCAGCACTACCGGCGGCGCGAACAGATACGCGTCGCCCGCCGTCACCTCGGGCTTCGCCTGCCGCAGCGGGGCGACGTTGTCGAGCACCCAGAAGCCGCGCCCGTGCGTGGAGATGACGAGCTCGTTGCCCTCGACGACGAGGTCGCTCACCGGCACGTCGGGCATGTTGAGCATCAGCGGCTCCCACACCGCGCCGTCGTCGTACGAGATGTACACGCCGTGCTGCGTGGCCGCGTAGAGCAGTCCCTTGCGGTTCGGGTCCTCGCGCACGGCATGCACGAACGCGTCGGCGCGCATGCCGTTCACGATCTTCGTCCACGTCTTGCCGAAGTCGGTGGTCTTGAAGACGTACGGCGCCTTGTCGTCGAGCAGCGGGCGCTTCACGGACACATACGCTGCGCCGCTATTGAAGGCCGAGGCGTCGATCTGCGTCACGCGGCCGAAGTCGGGCATGTCCTTGGGCGTGACGTTCTTCCACGTCTTGCCGCCGTCCTGCGTGACGTGGATGAGGCCGTCGTCGGAGCCCGTCCAGATGACGTTGATGTCCTTCTTGCTCGGCCCCACGGCGAAGATCACCGCGTACACCTCGGGGCCGTTCATGTCGCCGGTGATCGGGCCGCCGCTGTGCCCCATCGTCTTGGGGTCGTGGCGCGTGAGGTCGCCGCTGATCGCCGTCCACGTGTTGCCGCGGTCGGTGGTCTTCCACAGGCGCTGGCTCGACGCATACAGCACATCGGGGTTCACCGTGGAGAAGATGATCGGGTACGTCCACTGCCAGCGCTCGCGGATCGCGCTGCTCGGTTCGCCGGAGTACATCCACGGATAGGGCGTCACTTCGCGGTTGGTGCCCAAGCGGCGGTTGAACTTGTCGAGATAGCCGCCGTTGTTGGTGCCGGAGTAGAAGAGGTCCGGGTCCTTGGGGTCGGTG
>CAIRBD010000405.1 GCA_903876745.1 uncultured Gemmatimonadota bacterium | reverse complement strand
TGCTCGCCGAGGCCCACGAACTTCACGGGCACGTCGAGCGCCTCGTGCACGGCGAGCACCACGCCGCCCTTGGCCGTGCCGTCGAGTTTCGTCACGACGAGCCCCGTCACGGTGACGGCGGCCGCGAACGTGATCGCCTGCGCGACCGCGTTCTGCCCGATGGTGCCGTCGAGCACGAGCAGCGATTCGTGCGGCGCGCCGGGGAGCCGCTTGCCGATCACGCGGTTCACCTTCTTGAGTTCCTCCATCAGCCCCGCACTCGTATGCAACCGGCCGGCCGTGTCGACGATGATCACGTCCACGTTGCGCGAGACGCCGGCGTCGATGGCGGTGAACGCGACGGCGGCGGGGTCGCTCCCCGCGAATCCGGTCACGAACTCGGCACCCGTGCGCTCGGCCCACACCTTGAGCTGGTCGATGGCGCCGGCGCGAAAGGTGTCGCCCGCCGCGAGCAGCACGCGCTTCCCCTGGGCGCGCAACCGCGCCGAGAGCTTGCCGATGAACGTCGTCTTCCCCGCCCCGTTCACGCCCAGCACGAGGATGACCGTGGGTCCCTCGGCGGCCATGTTGAGTTCGGTGTGACTGCGACCGGCGCCGAGCGCTTCGGACACGGCATCGCGCAGGGCGCGCTCGAAATCGTCGCGCGACTTCACCTCGCCGCGCGCGGCGCGCCGCTGGATGTCGGCGACGAGGCGCTGCGTGACCGGCACGCCGAAGTCGGACTCGAGCAGGATCTGTTCGAGATGCTCGATCGACCCCGCATCCACGCCGCCGCGCGCGAGCACGGCGACATCGGTGAGTGCGGCGTCCTTGATGCGCTGCCAGAGCGAGCGGCGCGGGGTGTCAGCGTCGGAACGGCGGAACCAAGCCATCCAGAAAAGTAGCGCCGGTGCCCCGACTCAGCGTAATCCGATCTTTCGGCGCAGCATCCATTCCGCGCAGAGCGCACCGAGCGCGAGAGCGTAGAGCCACCACGCGCCGCGCGCCCGGGGGGCCCGGTCACCCGGCGGGGCCGCGCCGATCGCGCCGGCGTGCGCGGTGGGCCGCCGCGGCACCCACTCGGCGCTGGCATTCACGGCGAGGAGCCCGTCGGCATCGCCCACCCTGGTCTGGTAGATCCCGGGCGCGAGGGGCGGTGACTCGGCGGCGCCGTCCTCGCCGGTGAAGCGCAGGCGCAACGTGTCGGCGCCCTTCGCGCCGCGGGCACGGAGCACGAGCGTGGCCGCCGTGTCGCGCCCCGCGCCGCGTCGCCAGCGCACGGGCTCGCCGGCCCGCAGCCAGGCCGTGGCGCTATGCGCCGCACGCGTATCGGTGGCGTCGCCGGTCATCCAGTCGAACACCGATCCCCAGAGCGCGGTGAAGGCGTCGGCGCTGCGGCCGGCCCGGAAGCGCCAGCGCCAGAGTCCGGTCGCGGCCACGACCACCACGCGACGCGGTCGCGCCGAGCCGGCCACGAGCGGGCGCTCGTCCAGCCGGCGGGCCCGACGCGCGGTGATGCCGACCCAGTCGAAATCGCGGCCGGCATCGCCGAGCTCTACCGGCGGCAACGAGTCCCAGGGGAGCGCGCCGAGCGCGGCCGCGAGCGGCGACGGCGGCGC
>CAIRBD010000404.1 GCA_903876745.1 uncultured Gemmatimonadota bacterium | reverse complement strand
TGACGATGCGCGGTTTCTCGCCGCCCTGCAGGAAGCTCGCTTCGTCCTTGAACACGCCGATCACGGTGAACGGCCCGCCGCGCTGCGCGCCCTGCACGGCGGAAAGGTTGATCTCCTTGCCGATCGCGCTCTCCTCGCCGAAGAGCCGCTCCGCCGCCGTCGTGTTGATCACCACCACCGAGGCCGCGGCGCGCGATTCCTGCTCGGTGAAGATGCGCCCGTCCACCATCTTGGGGGGATTCACCTGCGGCCAGTTCGACGTCGTGCCGAGGACGCTGATGTTCGACAGCTCACGGTCGCGGTACTTGACCGACGCGCCCCATCCCTGCTGGATGAGGACCTCGCCCACCGACTCGACCTGCTTGAGCATGTCGGCCTCGGCGAACGTGAGCGACGGGTTCGACCGCCACTTGCACGTGTCGCCCGAGTCATGGCAGTTCTCGAACACGATCGGAAAGCGCTGCACGAAGAAGGTCGTCGGCCCCGCCGACTGGAACTGCTGCGCCACACTCTCGTTGATGCCGTGGATGGCCGCCGAGATCACGACCACCACGAACACGCCCACGGCCACACCGAGGATCGTGAGTCCCGCGCGCACCTTGTTCGCCCGCATCGCGTCGATGGCGATGACCACGCCCTCGAGCGACATCTTGATGGTGTCGACGATGTGCATGCGCTACTCCTGCCGCAGGGCGGCGACCGGATCGAGCAGCGACGCGCGGCTCGCCGGATACACGCCGGAGATGATCCCCACGCCCGCGCCGATGAGCACGCCGACGATGATCGACCAGGGCGCCACGTAGGTGGGCATCGGCGTGGTCGTCCGGATGGCGAACGCCGCGACGGCCCCCAGCGCGATCCCCATCGCCGCGCCGATCGTGCTGAGCGTGCTCGCCTCGATCATGAACTGCAGCAGGATGTCGCGCCGTTTGGCGCCCAGCGCCTTCCGGATGCCGATCTCATGCGTGCGTTCGGCCACGGCGACGAGCATGATGTTCATGATGACGATCGCGCCGACGACGAGCCCGATCGCGGGGAGCGCCACACCGGCAAGCACGAGATACTGCTTGATCTTGTTCCAGAACTCGAGCGCCGAATCGCTCGTCTCGAGCGTGAAGTCATCCTTCTGCCAGGGATGCAGCTTGTGCCGCGCCCGCATCACGCCGCGCACCCGCTCCTGCGCGTCGGTCAGGAGCTCCGCCACCGGCACTTGCACGATCATGCCGTCGATGACGTGCGGCTGCTTGTTCAGCAGACGGTGCACCGGCGACCGGAACGGCGCGTAGATGTAGTTGTCGAAGCTCATCCCGAAGGCGCTGCCGAGCGACTCGCCCACGCCGATCACCGTGTACTGGCGGCCGCCGATCTTCACCTGCCGGTCCACGGCGCCCACCGTCGGGAACAGGCGCTTCACGAGATCGGGCCCCAGGATCACCACGCTCGCGCCGGTGGTCAGGTCGGCCGGGGTGAAGCGCCGGCCGATCGTGACGTCGAGCTTCTTGATCTCGAAGTAGTCGCCATCGATGGCCGTGATGCTGGCCGACCGCGGGCGCGAGTACTGCGACTCGACCTGCAACTGGTCCTGCGAGTACATCGCCCAGAGCGAACTCTCGCCAAGCGCCTCGGCCACGGGCTGCACGTCGCTCTCGAGCAGACGCGGGCGCTTGTTCCATTCGTTGCGCGTGGCGCGGTCGACGTCCCCCATCTGGAGGTTGGGACGGTGCCGGAGTTCGAAGGAGTTGATGGCGATGAGCTTCCCCACCAGCTCCGTCTCCATGTAACGGCCCATCCCGTCGACGATCGAGACGACGGTGATGAGGAACATGACGCCGATGCAGACGCCCAGGGCGGTGAAGAAGCTCTTCAGCTTCTGCACGCGGATGGTGTTGAGGGCGATGCGGACGGCTTCGAGGAAACTCATCAGGGGGAGGGGGAGGG
>CAIRBD010000403.1 GCA_903876745.1 uncultured Gemmatimonadota bacterium | reverse complement strand
GCAGGTAGAGCGCGCCCTTCACGACCACCGATTCCCAATCGAAGAGCGCGCGGATCTCATCCACCTCGAACGCGACCCACCGGTTGTGCGCGAGCGTGCGCAGCTTGGTGCCCGAGGTGGTGCGACCATACAGCCATCCCTCGGAGAACTGATAGTGGATGGGCTCGATGTCGACGTGATCGCGATAACTGAACGCGATGCGTCCCACGTTGTGGCGCGAGAGCAGCGCGAGGCATTCGTCGCGGCTGAGTTCGCGGAACTCGGGTGTCTGTGCCGTGCTGGTCATGAGGCGCTCGGTCGTAGCAATGCGTACGCTTCGCGGACCCTCGCGAGCGCCTCGTCGGCGGTCGCGCCCACAGCTGAAAGATGGCCCATCTTGCGCCCCGGGCGCGACTCCGGTTTCCCGTACAAATGCACCCGGACCCCCCTGACGCGCATCGCCGCGGCGAAGTCGGGCGGCGCCCCGTCTACCCAGAGATCGCCGAGCACGTTGTGGATGGCGCCGGGTACCGCCACGGCGGTGTCGCCGAGTGGCAGGCCGCAGACGGCGCGCACGAGCTGCTCGAACTGGCTCGTGGCGCACGACCGCTCGGAGTGGTGATACGTGTTGTGCGGACGCGGCGCGAGTTCGTTGACGAGCAGCGTGCCGTCGTCGAGCACGAACAGCTCCACGGCGAGGAGGCCGACGATGTCGAGGCGCTCGGTGATGGCGCGGGCGAGCGCCATCGCGTCGCGTGAGAGCGTCTCGGTGGCGCCGGCGGGGATCACGGCCCACGTGAGCACGCCGTCGGTGTGATGATTGCGCGAGGGCGGGTAGACGGCGACTTCGCCGTTCGCGGAGCGCGCGACGAGCACGCTCAGTTCTTCCCGGATGGAAAGGAACTGCTCGACCACGGCGCGTCCGCCACCGACGCCATGGAACGCCGCGGCGCCCTCGGCGGCCGTGGTGACGCGCACCTGGCCGCGCCCGTCGTAGCCGCCGTGCGCCGACTTCACGATGGACGGCCCGAGCAGGGCGATGGCGGCGGTGCATTCCTCCGCGGTATCGACGGTCCTCACGGCACCGAGCGGGAAGCCCTCGCGCACGAGCCACTCCTTCTGCCGCGCGCGGTCCTGCACGATGTGCACGGCGTCGGCGCGCGGGTGCAGCGGTCGATGCTGCGCCACGGCGTGCAGCGTGGCGAGCGGGATCTGCTCGATCTCGAGCGTGACGACATCGGCGAGCTTCGCGAGCTCTGCGGCCGCCGCGGCGTCGCTCCACTTGGCCGTGAACGTGCGCGATGCGACGGGGCGCGCCGAACAGTCGGGGTCGGGGTCGAGGACGATCACGTCGTAGCCCATCGAACGCGCGGCCATCGCCGTCATGCGCCCGAGCTGTCCACCGCCGAGGAATCCGATCGTCGCGCCGGGAAGGATGGGCGCGAGGGCGTCGCTCACGGGAGCGTCTGGTTCAGGACGCCGGCCTTCCGGCTCTCGCGCCAGGCGCGGAGTCTCTCGCGGACTTCGGGATGATGCGTACCGACGATCTCCGCGGCGAGGATGGCGGCATTGGTCGCGCCGGGCTTGCCGATGGCGAGCGTGCCGACGGGAACGCCGGCGGGCATCTGTACGATGCTGAGGAGCGCGTCGAGCCCGTTGAGCGCCGTCGCGGGCACGGGGACGCCGAGGACGGGGACGAGCGTCTTCGCGGCCACCATGCCGGGCAGATGGGCCGCGCCGCCGGCGGCGGCGATGATGCAGAGCAGGCCGCGCGATTCCGCGCTTGCCGCGAACTCGAACATGAGGTCGGGCGTGCGGTGGGCGGAGACGATCTTCGCCTCGAAGGGCACGCCGAGTTCTTCGAGCAGCTCACAGGCGGGCTGGAGGGTCTCGTAGTCGGAGCGGCTGCCCATGATCACGGAGACGAGCGGACTTGGCATTATGAAATATGAGGGGGAGGGGGAGGGAAAGGGGGAGGGGGAGGGGAGGGGGAGGGGAGGGGGAGGGGAGGGGGAGGGGAGGGGGAGGG
>CAIRBD010000402.1 GCA_903876745.1 uncultured Gemmatimonadota bacterium | reverse complement strand
CTCGGCTTCATCCAGGAGATCGATCTTATCCGCACGCTGGCGCGCCAGTACAAGATGCAGGCGGTGGATCTCTCGAAGTTCGAGTTCGACCCGAAGATCGTGAAGATGATCCCGGCGGACCTGGCGATGAAGAACCTCGTCCTTCCGCTCAAGCGCGACGGCCGCACGCTCACCGTGGCGATGGCCGATCCGACGAACTTCGCCGTCATCGACGACCTCAAGTTCATCACGCGCTACGACATCTTCCCGGTCATCGCCGGCGAGTTCACGCTGCGCAACGCGCTCGAGAAGCTCTACGAGAGCAACGACGCGCAGATGTCGTCGCTGCTCGAGGACATCGCGGGACTCGAGACCGAAGAGGATCTCGAGGTCGTCGAGACCAAGGAAGAGGATACGAGCGCCGCCGCGCTGGCCGCCCAGATGGACGAGGCGCCGGTGGTGAAGCTCATCAACGCGCTCCTCACCGACGCGGTGAAGAAGGGCGCGAGCGACATCCACTTCGAGTGTTTCGAGCAGGACATTCGGGTGCGCTACCGCATCGACGGCGAGCTCACCGAGATCATGAAGCCGCCCAAGAAGATGCAGGCGGCGCTCGTGTCGCGCTTCAAGATCATGAGCGCCCTGAACATCGCCGAGCGGCGCGTGCCGCAGGACGGGCGCATCAAGCTGAAGATGGGCAAGAAGGTCATCGACTTCCGCGTGTCGACGCTGCCCACGATCTTCGGCGAGAAGGTCGTGCTCCGGATCCTCGACAAGGGGAACCTGACGCTCGACCTCGAGAAGTTCGGCATCGAGCCGCAGGCCGAGAAGGACCTGATGGAAGCCGTCTCGAACCCGTACGGGATGGTGCTCGTGACGGGCCCCACGGGCTCGGGCAAGACGACGACGCTCTATTCGTGCCTCTCGAAGGTCAACTCGATCGACACGAACATCATGACGGCCGAGGATCCCGTGGAGTACAACCTCTACGGCGTGAACCAGGTGCTCGTGCGCAACGAGATCGGGATGACGTTCGCGGCGGCGCTGAAGGCGTTCCTGCGGCAGGACCCGAACATCATCATGGTGGGCGAGATCCGCGACCTCGAGACGGGCGGCATCGCCATCAAGGCGGCGCTCACGGGGCACATGGTGCTCTCCACGCTGCACACCAACTCGGCGCCGGAAACGGTGACGCGCCTGATGGACATGGGGCTCGAGCCGTTCAACGTCAGCTCCGCGCTCAACCTCGTGCTGGCGCAGCGCCTCGTGCGCCGCGTGTGCAGCAACTGCAAGGAGAAGTACGACCCCGACGACCTCGAGCTCGAGGCGGCGAAGGTCAAGCGCACGACGACGCTCCGTGAACTGCGGTTCACCGAGAACGCCCTGCAGGGCGCGAAGAAGGGCGCGACCAAGGACGCGCTCCCCTTCCTGACGAACCTCTCGCTCGACACGACGATCGGGGAGCTGCCGTTCTACCGCGGCCGCGGGTGCGAGGCCTGCGGCGGGAGCGGTACGAAGGGGCGGCAGGGGCTGTACGAGGTGATGGCGATGCTGCCCCCGCTGCGCAAGCTCATCCTGCAGAACGTCGGCGCCGCGGAGATCCGCGAAGGCGCCATCGACTGCGGCATGCTGACGCTGCGCATGGACGGGTGGCTGAAGGTGCTGAAGGGCGTGACGACGCTCGAACAGGTGATCCGCGAGACATCGGCATGACGCGCGGTACGTGAACAGCGACTGACGTTAACGGTGCACCGTTAACGGATAACCGTGAACCGTCAACGGCTGTGTTCGCGGCCGACGTGGCGGACCGACCCTCCACCGACTCATTGATCCCCCCGCTGATGACCGCACCCGTTACCTCCCAGTCCGTCAACCTCCGCGTGCTGCTCGAAGAGATGATCGAGCGCGACGCGTCCGACCTGCACATCACCGCGGGGGAGCGCGCCAAGCTGCGCATCGACGGGGAGATCGTGAGCTCGCGCAACGAGTACGCGCTCTCGCCGAAGGACACGCTCCAGGTCGCCTATTCGGTGCTCACCGAGCAGCAGAAGAAGCGCTTCGAGATGGACGACGAGCTCGACTTTTCGTTCGGCATCCAGGGGCTCGCGCGGTTCCGCGGCAACTGCTTCAAGCAGCGCGGTTGCGTGTCGATGGTGATGCGGCAGATCCCCATCAACATCAAGACGGCCGACGACCTGAAGCTCTCGCAGGCGATCGTGAAGATGGCCGAGAAGCCGCGCGGCCTCGTGCTCGTCACGGGGCCCACGGGGTCGGGCAAGAGCACG
>CAIRBD010000401.1 GCA_903876745.1 uncultured Gemmatimonadota bacterium | reverse complement strand
GTAGAAGCGCTTGTCCTCGGTGATGACGAACGCCTGCTGCACCTGCCGCGGGATCTGATCGAGCTTCACCAGCGTGCGCCGTTCGAGCCCGATCTCGGCGACGAAGCGACCGTCGGCGGCGTAGATGCGGCTCGTCTGCCGCGGCTGGTACTGTTCGAGGCCGGCCAGCGAGGGACACGTGATGCCGCGGCAGACCATCGCCCAGCCGATGGCGGCGCCAACGGCACCCACGATGCCGAGGGCGACGACGATGGCGAGCGCGATGAGGAGGGGCCGACGACGGTTCAATCGGCGAAGAGTGCGGCTTTGCATCGGATGCGCGGAAGCTAGGGAGTGGCTGAGGACGGGGCAACGCGACGCGGGGCGGGTTTCGCGGGCCGGTCGGTGCGCACCGAGGCGGCGCAAGCGAGTGACAGCCCTCGGGGCGCCGTCTAGCTTTCAGGGATGCCCGAACCCACGAACGTCTTCGACGACCTCACCTGGCGCGGCCTCGTCTATCAGCAGACGGAGGGGCTCGCGGAGCACCTCGCCGAGGGCGCCCGCACGGTGTACTGCGGCTACGACCCCACCGCAGCGAGCCTGCACGTGGGGAACCTCGTGCCGATGATGCTGCTGGCACACCTCGGTCGCGCCGGGCACCGCATCATCGCGCTCGTGGGCGGCGGCACGGCGCTCATCGGCGACCCGTCGGGCAAGTCGGTGGAGCGGCCCCTGCTCGACAGCGACGCGGCCGACGCGAACGGACGCCAGATCCACGCGCAGCTCGCGCGCGTGCTCGAGGCGGCCGGCGCGACGGACGTGCGGATGATCAACAACGCCGCGTGGCTACGCGAGGTGAAGCTGCTCGACTTCCTGCGTGACGTGGGGAAGCACTTCAGCGTGAACTTCCTGCTCGCCAAGGACACCGTCGCGTCGCGCCTCGAGACCGGGATCTCGTACACCGAGTTCTCGTACATGCTCACGCAGGCGTACGACTTCCTGCAATTGTATACAAATCACGGCGTCTCTCTGCAGGTCGGCGGCGCCGACCAGTGGGGGAACATCACGTCGGGCACGGAGCTCATCCGCCGGTCCGCCGGCGGTTCTGCGCACGCGCTGACGGCGCCGCTGCTCACGACGGCCAGCGGCAAGAAGTTCGGCAAGACGGAGGGGGGCGCCGTGTGGCTCGACGCCGCACTGACTTCGCCCTACCAGTTCTACCAGTTCTGGGTGAATGCCGAGGACGCCGACGCTGGGCGGTTCCTGCGGATGTTCACGGTGCTGCCGCCGGCTGAGATCACGGCGCTCGAAACGGCGCACGCGGCGGCGCCGCACGAGCGGCGCGCCCAGAAGGCGCTGGCGACGGCCGTGACGACGCTGATCCACGGCGCCGCGAAGGCGGAGCTGGCGCAATCGGTGAGTCGCGTGATCTTCGACAAAACCGTGAACCCGACTGAACTCGGCAACGACGTGTTCGAGTTCCTGCAGCCCGAGATCCCGAGCATGCAGGTGGCGCGCGCGGCCGACGGCACGGTGGACGTGCTCGCGATCCTCGAAGGGGCGTTCGGCGTGTCGCGCGGCGCCGGGAAGAAACTTCTCCAGCAGAGCGCCGTATCGGTGAACGGCGTGAAGCTCGCCGGAGACGAGGCGTCAGTCGCCGCCGACCGCGCGGTGCACGGGCGCTGGATGCTCGTGCGAAAGGGCGGGCGCGACATCGCGCTCGCCGAGCTCATCTGACGTCGCGCCCCAAGGGGCGGCGGTCGCTCGACCACTGACGGCACCTCAACCTCGACCGATGACGCTCCCCCTCCCTCCCGACGCCGAGTTCATCGAGTTCCAGCGCGCCGTGGCGGGCCGCTACTCGCTCGAGCGCGAGCTTGGGCGCGGCGGGATGGGAATCGTGTACCTCGCCCGCGAGGTGCGGCTCGCGCGCCCCGTCGCCATCAAGGTGTTGCCGCGCGTGCTGGCCACGGCCAAGCCCGAGTTGCGCGAGCGGTTCGTGCGCGAGGCGCAGATGGCGGCGCAGCTGAGCCATCCGCACATCGTGCCCATCCACCACGTGGACGAAGTGGGCGAGTTCGTGTTCTTCGTGATGACGTTCATCGACGGCGAGACGCTCGGCGAGCGGCTCCGCACGAAAGGGGCAATGCACCCGCGCGACGCCACGCGGATGCTCCGTGAAGTGGGATGGGCGCTCGCCTACGCACACCTGCGCGGCATCGTGCACCGCGACGTGAAGCCCGACAACATCCTGCTCGAGCGGGAGTCGGGGCGGGCGCTGGTGAGCGATTTCGGGATCGCCGGTGCGACCGATACGCCAAGCACGGCGGACCGCGGCTACGTGCGCGGCACGATGCAGTACCTGAGTCCCGAGCAGGCGTCTGGCGAGCCGGTGGACGGCCGCAGCGACCTGTATTCGTTGGGCGTGGTGGGCTACTACGCGTTCAGCGGACGGTTGCCGTTCGAGGAGCCGACGGTGGCGGCGCTGATGGTGGCGCATCTCTCCAAACGGCCGCCGGCACTGTCGAAGCTTGCGCCGGGCGCACCGCGCGCCGCGGCCGACGCGGTGGAACGGTGCCTCGAGAAGGAGCCGCTCCGGCGATGGGCCTCGGGCGAGGAGTTCGCGGCGGCGCTGAGCGCCTCGGAGCAGGTGGTGCGCGAGATCCCGCCTGCGCTTCGGGTCTGGCTGGGGTCGCGGGAGAGGACGCGGCGCCTGCGCCTGTTCTTGTCCCTGTACTTCTCGTCGGGCGTGGTCGGGGTGGGCATCGCACAGTCCCCTTGGTTCTTCGCACTCGTACCGTTGATCATCGGCGGGCTGTACGCGCTCCCGGAGATCGTCGGCGTGCGCCGCGTACTGCGCGCCGGTTACGGGCTTGATGACATCCGAGTCGCCGCCGCGCTGCACGCTGAGCGCCGCGCCGAAGAGATGGTCTACGAGACGCAGATGTACGTGTCGCGCAAAGCCGCTCTGATGGTCGCCGGGTCGGGAGCAGGCATCGCGGCGGTCTCCCTCGCGATCACGCAGCTCGGCAATTTCACGGGACCGACGCTCTCCTATTTGATCGGCGGCATGACCGTCGGCGTGGCGACCGCGATCATCGGGCTGGTGGTCGGGGCGATGGGCGAACTCCGCACGAAGATCCGGCAGCGCGTCGACAAGCGCGACCTGAAGTTCTGGCGCGGCAAGTGGGGCGCGCGGTTCGCAAAACTCGCCGGACTCGGTCTCGCGCCCCGCCCGGCCGCCGCGGCGCTCGCCCAACACACCGAGGTCGCACTCGGCCGCGCGACGGACCTGCTGTTCGAGGCCCTCTCGAAGCCGCTCAAGAAGGAACTGAAGGCGGTGCCCGACACCGTGCGGCAGCTCGAGAACGATGCGAAGTCACTGCGCGAAACGCTCGACCGGCTCGACGACGCGATCGCCGCGGCACAGCGCGTGGCGACCGACGCGGGGCGCGGTGACACGGCGCCCTCCGCCGCACACTCGGCCGAGCGCGACGTCGCGACGCTCACCGCGCAGCGTGAGGACGTGAACCACAAGCTCGCCGCCACCGTCACGGCGCTCGAGAACATCCGCCTCGGCCTGCTCCGCCTGCAACTCGGCTCGGCACCTGCGGCATCCGTCACCGAAGCGATCCAGGCGGCCTCGCGCATCGGCGAGGAGATCGACCGCTTCGTCTCGGCCGAAGCCGAGGTCGCCCGGACGCTGGCGCGCGACCCAGCCCGCGACTCAGCGCGCTAGCAGTTCCAGCGCGAGGTCCATCTCCTCGACGGTGTTGTAGAAGTGCGGCGACAGCCGCACGCACCCCTCGCGCACCGTGTGCGTGACCTTGGCCGCGAGCAACCGCTGGCTCGCCGCCGGCACGTCCACCGTGCGAAAGCTCAGCACGCCGGCGCGATGCGCCGGGTCGCGCGGCGTGACGAGCGCGATCTCCGGATGCGCATCGGCGAACTCCACGGCGCGATCGGCGAGGGCGCGCACCCGCGCCTCGATGAGCGCCGGCCCCACTTCGAGGAACATGCCGAGCGACTCGGCCATGGCGTTGAAGTTCACGTAATCGAGCGTGATCACTTCAAAGCGGCGCGCGTCGTCGTGCCACGCCGGGTCGTAATCGAGGAACGCGCCGAAGTCGCCGCTCCCCGCCTGCGCCGTCCAGCCCACTTCCTCGGGCTCGAGCTCGGCGAGGAGTTCGTCGCGGACATACGCGAACCCACTCCCCCACGGCGAGAGCAACCACTTCTGCGTGCCGCAGGCGAGGATGTCGACATGGGTCTTCGCGAGGTCGAGCGTGAGCGGCCCGAGCCCCTGGATCGCGTCCACCACGAAGTAGATGCCGCGCGCCTTGCACGCCGCGCCGATCGCCGCGATGTCGAACCGGTAGCCGCTCCAGAAGCTCACCCAGCTGAGCGCGACGACCTTGATGCGCGGGTCGGTCTCGATGGCGTGCATGAGCCCCGCTTCATCGGGCCAGTTGTCGATGAGCGGCAACAGCCGGTGCTCCGCCCCTCGCCGACGGGCCGCGATCATCCACGGATACACGTTCGCCGGGAACTCGCCGTGCACGCTGAGCACCACGTCCCCCGGGCCGTACGGCAGCGCACGCGCCGCGAGGTTCACGCCGTGCGACGTGTTCGACATCAACGCGATGTTGCGCGGCTGTGCGTTCACGAGCGCCGCGGCGTTCGCCCGCCCGCGCGCGAACACGGGAAAGAAGTCGTCCATCGTGAGCCGGAACGGCTCGGCGCGCTTGAGTCCGTAGCTCACCATCAGGTCGCGCGCGCGCTGCGGCAGGGGTCCGGTGGCGGCGTGGTCGAAGTACACCGCCTCGCCGCGCTCGGCCCAGGGGTACTCTTTCGCGCGGAACGCGTGGACGTCGAAGCTCATGGTTCTCTCAGATGCTCGGGAGTGTCGGGCGGCTGGTGTTTCCACCGCCGGTGCTGCCAGAAGTACTGCCCGGGATACCGCGTGACGAGCGCCTCGAGACGGGCCGAGAAGCGCAGCATGATGTCGTCGATGTCATGCTCTTTGTCGCCCGTGTGCGTGATCTCGATCTCCTCGGCCACGAACAGATAGCGACCGTCGGGCTGCCGCAGCGCCTGCACGAGCACCACGGGCACATCACCGCGCAGCGCGAACACCGCGGAACCGCGCGGCGTCTTGGCGGGGCGGCCGAAGAAGGGCACGATGGTCGACGCGAGCCCGACCGTCGCCTGATCGGAGAGCACGCCCACCGACTCGCCCGCCTTGAGCGCGCGCGGCACTTTGCGCACCGCTTCCTGATCGTGCATCACCGTCATGCCGAGCCGTTCGCGCGTGCGCCGGAAGAACCGGTCGGAGAGCGGGTTGCCCATGCCGCGCGCGATGGCGTGGAACGGCAGTCCGCGCGCCGCGATGTACGCGCCCGAGAGTTCCCAGTTGCCGAGGTGCCCGGCGACGAAGATGAGCCCGCGGCCCCGCGCCATCGCACGTTCCACGACCTCCCACTCCGGTGAAGGCTGGAACTGGGCCAGCACATCGTCGCGCGTGCCGCGCGAGAGCAGCGACGCTTCGATGGCGACGCGACCGAGGTTGTCGTACGACTCGCGCGCCACGCGCGCGACCCCCGCGGCATCGAGTGCCGGGAACGCCGCCGCGATCTGCCGTTCCACCACACCGCGTCGGATACCGAGCGGCCAGTAGCCGAACCGCGCGATGGCGCCGGCCACGTTCGAACCGCGTCGCACGCCGAGCGGCGCGAGGGCGCCGACGAAGGCGCGCAGCGCGGCGTATTCGAGTCGATGGGCGAGAGTGGTCTTCTTCAAGGCGATCGGTGCGGGAGACGTGTGGAAGCTTAATCGCTAGACACGCCAGCGCGTGCGGTCGCGCGCTGCGGCGGCGGCACGCGCGAACCCGTCAGCCATCGCCTCGCGCGGGAAGCGCGCGAGGCTCGCCCGCGCACCCGCGCCGAGCCGCTCCCGCAGCGGCCCGTCCGCGAGCAGCCGGGCGAGCTGCGCCGCCGCCACGGCGGGGTCTGCGGCCTGCACGAGAT
>CAIRBD010000400.1 GCA_903876745.1 uncultured Gemmatimonadota bacterium | reverse complement strand
GGCGTCGATGAGCGGGGCGGGGGGCGCCGGCGGCACGCCCGCGGGCGGGCAGGGCGGCGCGGCGAAGCCAGGCGGGGCGCGGCGCTAGCGGCGGGCGCACGGGGGCCGCAGGTCACGGAACGGCAAAATCTGGGGTCCGAGAACCGCCTTTCCGGCCCCAATTGGGTTATCTTTCAATGCTATGGAAATCCGTAACATTGCAATCATCGCCCACGTCGACCACGGCAAGACCACGCTCGTCGACAAGATGCTCCGGCAGGCCGGCGCCTTCCGTGAAAACCAGGTCGTCGCCGAACGCGTGATGGACTCCAATCCGCTCGAACGTGAGCGGGGGATCACCATCCTCGCGAAGAACACGTCGGTGCACTGGCGCGGCACGAAGATCAACATCGTCGACACGCCCGGGCACGCCGACTTCGGTGGCGAAGTGGAGCGCATCCTGCGCATGGTGGACGGCGTGCTGCTCGTCGTCGACGCGTTCGACGGCCCGATGCCGCAGACGCGCTTCGTGCTCCGCAAGGCGCTCGCGCTGGGCCGCACGCCGATCATCGTCGTGAACAAGATCGACCGGCAGGGCGCCGACCCCATGCGCGTGCATGAGGAAGTGCTCGACCTGCTCATCGAGCTCGAGGCCAACGAATCGCAGCTCGACGCGCCCTTCGTGTACGCGAGCGGACGCACCGGCGTCTCGACGATGTCGATGGACGAGGAGGCCGTGGATCTCGTGCCGCTCTTCCAGACGATCGTCGACACCGTGCCGCCCCCGCCGCGCGATGCGGACGGCACGTTCCAGATGCTCATCTCGACCATCGATTACTCGCCGTACCTCGGCCGCCTCGCCATCGGGCGCGTCGAGCGCGGCACCGCCCGCGTGGGCGCGATGGTCGCGCTGCTGCCGCTCGACCAGACGGCCAAGCCGTCCACGCACAAGATCACCAAGCTCTTCGGGTTCGAGGGGCTCGAGCGCATCGAGGTGGAGAGCGCCGTGGCCGGCGAGATCGTCGCGCTGGCGGGGCTCGAGGGCGTGGAGATCGGCCTCACGCTCACCGACCCCGAGTTCCCCGAGCGGCTCGAAGGGATCGCGGTGGAAGAGCCCACGATCTCGGTGGACTTCCTCGTGAACAATTCGCCGTTCGCGGGTACGGAAGGGAAGTACGTGACGAGCCGGCAGATCATCGAGCGCCTGCACAAGGAACTCGAGCGCAACGTGGCGCTGCGCGTGGAAGAGACCGAGGCGACGGATTCGTGGACGGTGAGCGGGCGCGGCGAACTGCACCTGACCATCCTCATGGAGACGATGCGCCGCGAAGGGTTCGAGTTCCAGGTGTCGCGTCCGCGCGTCATCCTGCACGTGGGGCCGAACGGTGAACGGATGGAGCCGTACGAGGAACTGGCGATCGACGTGCCCGAGGAATACATGGGCATCGTCATCGAGGCGCTGGGGCCCCGCAAGGCGCAGATGCTCGAGATGAAGAACCCCGGGCAGGGCACCGTCCGGTTGCTGTACAAGATCCCCGCGCGCGGTCTGTTCGGGTATCGGTCGGAGTTCATGACGAGCACGCGCGGCACGGGCATCATCCACCACCGGTTCCTCGAGTACGGGCCGTGGGCGGGGGCGCTCGAAGGGCGCAATCGCGGCGTGCTCGTGAGCATGGAGCAGGGCACGATCATCGCGTTCGCGCTCAACAACCTGCAGGACCGGTCGATCCTCTTCCTGGCGCCCGGCGAGGCGGTGTACGAAGGGATGATCATCGGCGAGAACTCGCGTCCCGGCGACATGGACGTGAATCCGTGCCGCGAGAAGAAGCTCACGAACATGCGCAAGAAGGGCTCCGACGATCACATCATGCTCGAGCCGCCGCGGGTGTTGACGCTGGAGGGCGCGCTGGAGTATATCGAAGACGACGAGTTGATCGAGGTGACGCCCAAGTCGATCCGGCTGCGCAAGCGCACGTTGGCGCAGAGCGATCGCAAGCGCACCACGCGTGACCTGAAGAAGGATCGGGCGTCGGTCTAGGGTTGGGAGCGGGGGCCCGCGGCGCCGCGTTCGGCGACGGCGCGGGTGAGTGCACCATTCACGGAGAACCGGACCATGTCGGGCAGTATGGCGTCGGCGGCGACGGAAGACTTCGATGTCTTCACGTACGACACCGCCGATCCCTTCGAGAGGCTGGCGTTGGCGGAGCGTTCGTGGCGGCTGGCCCGCGTGGACGACGACAAGGACCCCGAGGATGAACCCCTCGACGACCACCTCGACGACGATGATGACGATGGCGGCGAGCTCGGCGGCGCCGACCTCGACGAAGACGATGACCTCGGCGAGGGGGATGACGAGGACGTCGAGGACGAGGACGACGCAGACCTCGACGACGACGAGTTCGAAGACCTGGACGACGAGCTGATCGATCTCGATGACGAATACGACGCGGTGGACGACGAGGATCGCCCGCATCCTGGGAACGATCGCTTCAAGGAGTAGCCGCGCCGCGGGGGCGCTGCTGTTCGTGGCGTTCGCGGGGGGCGGTTGCTCCACGGTCGGGGGGATCGATGCCGCGGCCACGGCCGGCGTGAGCAACGCCGACGCGGTGGCGACGCTGAGTTACATCTGGAGCGGCGCGCGCGACGCGATCAACGGGGCGAAGGAGTCGCCGAAAGCGTCGTTCAACATTCCCGTGTCGTTGTCGGGCGAGTGCCCGGGCGGCGGGTCGCGGAATTATTCCGGGACGATCTCCGGCACGAACGTCGGCGGCTCCGGTACGGCCACGGTGCACATCACGGCGGCGCTCAATAAGTGCGGGTACGACCAGACGACGACGATCACGACGATCGATGCGCCTGCGGTCACGGTGACGGGGACGATCGCGATCGTGAGTGACGCGTACGGGGCGTCCACGCTGACGCTGACCGTGCCGGCGCTGACGGTGAACAGCGTGAGCTGCACGGGTGGCATCGCGATGTCGCTGGTGGCGACGTCGCCGAGCAGCCAGCCGACGGCGACGGGGACGATCTGCGGGCGGAGCGGGGCGATCCCGGTTCCGTAGGCGCGGGAGCGGTGCCGGCGGGCGTTTTGTGGTGCGAGTTTTCTGGGGCGGATTCGTCTCAAGTGATTGACTGGGGCGGACCTGCTGATTTTATTTCAGGGCTCAGGGCCATTAGCTCAGGTGGT
>CAIRBD010000399.1 GCA_903876745.1 uncultured Gemmatimonadota bacterium | reverse complement strand
CGGCCTCCTCACGCCGCGGGACGCCGAGGCGATCGGGGCGAGCGAGGCGGCCCTGCGCCGGATGGCCCGCCGGGGGACGCTGGAGCGCCGCGGCTTCGGCATCTACGCCATCCCGCAACTCATCGCCGACCGGCTGGGCCAGTACCAGGAGGCGCTGCTCTGGGTCCGCGAGCCCGGCGCCCTGTCCCACGACACCGCGCTCGACCTCCACGACCTGTGCGACATCAACCCGGTGAAGGTCCACGTGACGGTCGCCCCCGGGACGCGCCTGCGCCGGAAGCTGCCAGCGTGGCTCGTCGTCCACCACGGTCCGCTCGACGAGGGCGACCTCGACTGGCTCGAGGGGCTGCGGATCGCGACGCCGGCGCGCGCCATCCTCGACGGGATCGCCACCCACATCGGCGACCGCTTCGTCGACGAGGCCGTGGCCTCCGCGACGAAGCGCGGCCTCCTCCGGACCGCCGACCTCCGGCGGATCGACATCGCCCGGACCCGGGCCCGGCTGGCGGCGCTCGAGGCGATGCGGTAGCCGATGCCCGGGTTCCCCAAGCCCAAGCCCCCGGCGAACCGGGCGGCGCTCGAGCGCTGGATCCTCCAGAAGGCCCAGGCCGACGGCCTCGCGCCCGCGAGGATGCGGCGCGCCGTCTCGTTCATGGTGCTCTCTGCCGTGCTCGCCCGCTTCACGGACGACACTGGCGCGCCGCTGTTCCTGCTGAAGGGCGGCGTCGCGATGGAGCTCCGGGTCGGCGCCCGGGCCCGCGCCTCGCGCGACTACGACACCGCGTTCCGCGCGGACCTCGCGCGGCTCGGCGAGGTGCTCGCCGCCGCCAACCCGGATCCATCGAGGTGGTCGGGGCAGGCCGCGAACGCCTACGCCGTCAAGAACCACGAGCAGCACAAATGTGTCTCGACCATGGAGGGCTGCGACGAGAAGCTGGCGCAGCTCACCCAGGGGCAGGCTGATCGGGTAGAACAGATGCGAAGAAACCTCACCATTGTGCAGGTAACCCTGGCGGCTGGGTCCGCGATCACCCTGGCGCTGATACCCCCCGCCATCGCCGCCATCTGCGCCGGGCAACCCGAAATTTACAATCAGCAGTTTGTGAACGTCTTGAAGTGCATGAACAAGGTGACCTTCGCCGCAATGGCCGGCGCAGCGGCGTACGGGATAGAAGCGATCCTGGCGGGCGCCCACTGCGGCAAGATGGCTCGCCACCTGACCGGCACCTACCGTGACGCGGAAAAGGCCGCGATGACTTTGCTTTCGTCGGTGTCGCCGACGGTGGCGCGGCAGGGCTCGCTGGAGCGGCCTGCCGGCTCCCCCGCGGCTGCGTCGCAATCGTCGATGGTCGCGCCGGGCGGGGGGTCGGCGGCCGTATCGACCGCCCCTGTGGGATCGGCCACTCCGGCCCCGTCCCCGGCGGCCACTCCGGCCCCTTCCCCGGTGGCCACCCCGGGGGAATCCCCGGCGGCGACCCAGGCCCCGGCGGCGGACGGGTCGTCGTCGGTGGATCGACTGGCCGATGCGATGGGGATTTGACGGGGGCACGGTGACTCGCAGTCACATCGAGGCGTTCTACCAGGAGCAACGTTCCGCGCAGATCGCTCCCCAGGAAGCTGTTGCCAAGGAAAAAGCTGCTGCCAAGTCTGAACGGTATGCGACCGAAAAAAATCAGCAGTCCGAACGGAGATGGCAGATCCTGCGCGGCTGCGCGGCTGTGATCTCTGTATGCGGTCTCGGTTGCGACATCGCGCAGGTGGTGCGTGACGGGTACAACACCGCGGAATTGGTCAGCCGCCTCGGGGAGGTGGAGGCCATCGCGGTGGCTCTGAGGATCATGTGGCAGGCCGACAAGGAGTGGACCAACATCAATTTACGCTTCCCGACCGACTTCATGGTCACGGCGGCGATAGTTTCGGGCCTTGAGGCACTGTCGGGGTCGGCGAACCCCGACCCCGGCACGGGATTCACCCACGAGTCGTCGAACATGGAGTCCGCCGGGTACCAGCTCGCCGCCGTGAAACCGGATTCGAGGTGGTCGGGCCAGGCCGCGGCGGCCTATGACGGAAAACTCGCGCAGCAGCAGGGTTTCGTCG
>CAIRBD010000398.1 GCA_903876745.1 uncultured Gemmatimonadota bacterium | reverse complement strand
CTCTCGTGCGCGAAGAAGTGCGCGAAGTTGCGCACCATCCGGAACATGTCGCGCGACCGGTCGAACACCATGAACGCGCCCGCCGTCGGCACGTCCTCGAACGCGATGCGGCGCCCGAATTCCACCGCCGACAGGCACACGCCCGAGGGGCCGCCCACCTGCACGGCCTGCGTATCGCTCGCGCCGCAGTCCTCGAGGATGCGGCTGATACGCGTACCGTAAGGATACTCGTAGATGCCGGGGCGTTCACAGTCCCCGGACACCGAGTGGATCTTCGTGCCGGTGCTCTTGGCCGTGCCGACGCTCGCCCAGCGCGCGCCACCGTGCCACGCGATGTGCGCCGCGGCGCAGAACGTCTCCACGTTGTTCACCGTCGTCGGTTGCCCGAGGTATCCGTGTTCCACCGGGAAGGGCGGACGGATGCGCGGCGTGCCACGCTTCCCTTCGAGCGACTCGATGAGCGCCGACTCCTCGCCGCACACGTACGCACCGGCGCCGAGGTGGATGGCGATGTCGAAGTCGAAGCCGGCGGTGCCCTGGATCGCATCACCCAGCAGGTGCTGTTGGCGCCGGCGCTCGAGCACCGCGTGCAGCGGCTCGAGCAGGTAGCGATATTCGCCGCGCAGATACACGAGGCCCTTGCGCGCGCCGATGGCCAGCGCGGCGATGGTCATCCCCTCGAACACCGTGTCGGCGTGACGTGTGAGCAACACCCGATCCTTGAACGTGCCGGGTTCGCCCTCGTCGGCGTTACAGACGACGTAGCGCTCGCTCCCCGCGGCGTTGCGGCACAGCTCCCACTTGAGTCCCGTGCCGAACCCCGCGCCGCCGCGCCCGCGCAGGTTCGAGCGCTTCACCTCATCCAGGATCGCCTCGGCGCCACGGGCGAGCGCCGCCGAGATCGCCGCGCCGGCGGGCATCGGCGTGGCCAGGAGCACGTCGGCGCGCCGGACGTTGTCCACTACGCGGAACCACTGCGCGGGCCACGCCGCCACGGGCACCCGCGACTCGATCAGCTCCGCGATCTGCCGCACGCGGTCGTCGTCGAGCCGCGTGACCACATGCCGGTGGTTGATGAACAGCGCGGGCCCCTGGTCGCACATCCCCGTACACGAACTGTGCGCGATGCTCACGCGGCCGTCGGCACGCACCTCACGCGGCTTCACACGCAGCCGCCGGCACAGGTCGTCCATGAGCGCCTGTGCGCCCATCATGCGGTCCGTGATGTTGTTGCTGAAGAGCACGCGGTAGTCGCCCACCGGCTGCAGATGCAGGAACCGGTAGAAGGACGCGACGCCCTCGACGTGCGCCCGAGTCAGCCCGAGCGCCGCGGCCACGTGCGCGAGGACCGGGCGAGGCAGCCAACCGATCAGCCCCTGCGTCTCGCGTAACAACTGCACGAGCGCGTGCGGGTCGCGGCCGTACTGCCGCAGCAACGCATCCACCTCGTTCCGTCGATCGACGGGCGGCGCGGCGTCTTGCGATGGGACCGCCATCGGCCCAGTCCCTTCCGGATTCACAGCGAGCGACCCTCGGCTTCGTCGTCCCGCGAGCGAACCGGCGGGACGACGACCTACTCACGGACTACTCTGCACTCCTTGTGAAAATAGGTGCGAGTGTCAGCCGTGTGAGCCGGACGTACCCGCCGCCGCTGTAGGGGTTTCCGCCACACTCCCACGCCGCGTCCACGTCTGGAGTTCATCCAGATACGTATAGAACACCGGCGTCACGTAGAGCGTCACGAGCTGCGAGAACGCCAGACCGCCGACGACCGCCACGCCAAGCGGGCGCCGCGTCTCGGCGCCCGCACCCCACCCCACGGCGATCGGCACGGCGCCCATCAGCGCCGCCATCGTCGTCATCATGATCGGGCGGAAACGCACCGAGCACGCTTCGACGAT
>CAIRBD010000397.1 GCA_903876745.1 uncultured Gemmatimonadota bacterium | reverse complement strand
CGTCGTTATCCGGTTTAGCGTGCCGTCCGACCGTACTCCGGCTCAGTTGCCGCGGCACACGCGCTCATCCACGCCCGCGACACGGGACCACAGGAACACATCCACCAGCGAAGGAACGGTGGAAAACTGGATGTGCAACGGCGTGCCCGCGCGCGTGATGTCCAGTGAGAGGCGCCGGGCATCCGGGCTGGTCAGGACATCGACCGTCTGGGGGCTCGTGACGACATCCCCGTCGCGCAGGCCGGCCGCGGCCGCTGCCGAGCCGGGAACGAGGCTGACGATGGTGCGCGCCTCCGGGACTCGGCGGTCGAAACCGAAGTCGGGTCGGACGTGCTTTTCGACGCGTCGCTCGAAACACGGGCCGAAGGCGTTCGGCGCGAGCACGATCGTCTTGGTGCCGCGGACGATGATCGAGTCGAAGTCGGCCACGGCCGCGGCGCCGAGCGTCTTCCGGAGGATCTCGATCCACGTCTGAACGGTGACGTTCTCTCCGCTGCTCCGTCGCCGGTTGAGCTCGAACATCTCCAGCGCGAGTGTCCGCCGCCCGCTCGTCGCTTTCCGGAGCTTGTCGTCAAGATCGAAGAAATACAGCGCGCCGCGGTTGTAGGGGAGCACTTCACCGTTCTTGTCGGCCCAGAACGCGGCCGCGGCCGCTTCACCGGACGCGTTGCGGTATGGGTTGGCATAGTAGTCGCGCGAAATGCGATTGACGTCGCGCACGAACTCCTCGACGGGCTGCAGTCCCGTCCGGAGCTGCACGTACGCCGTATAGAACGTGGTGAGCCCTTCTGTGGACCACTGACCACCGCCGGGACCACCCGCCCATCCGTGGATCATCTCGTGCGCGAGAACTCCCCGAAGACTTGGCGCGGCTCCCGCGGGTCGCGGGGGCGGATGCAGCGGTACTTGGATCATGAACGAGCGGTAGCCCGCGTTGCCGCCAGACGTCGTCGTTTCCGGCAACACGCGCAGGAAGAGGCGATACGGCCGCACGGCGGTGTCACCGAAGAATCGACTCAATGTCTCGTAGGCGCGGGCCGACCACCGCATGTCGTCCTGCATCTGCAGACTCGGCGATTCGCCCGCCCAGTACGCGCTGAAGGCACCGGCGTTTCCGCCGACGGGATAGCGGCCGAGCGACCCTGCCATGAAGAACGTCGCATTGAGCAGACTGAGCGGGCCTTCCGTCTCAGCGTCACCGTCGGCGAGGCTGGACGCGCCGATCGCCCCCGTGCCGAGCAGGCTCAGGTCCCAGTGCAGCAGGATGTGGTAGGGGCGGTTGTCGTCGGGCAACGCGAGAAAGCCCGGTCCGCGGCCACTCACGCCGCCGGCGAAGGTGCGAAGATCCATCGGAGGTCCCGCGCGAAATCTCCTCGGTGCGACCACGGCCCGGTATCGCACTTCCGCGGGGAGCGACAGGGGGCGCCCAAGGCGCCAATGGCGCAGGGATCCCGAGGCGGTCGCGTCCGGCGTGTCATCGACGACGGTGAGCGGCACGCTCCCGGAACGGTCAGCCACCACGAACCGCTCCATGCGGTCGGCAATGCCCGGCAGATTATTGAGGATGACGGCCGCGCGGAACTCGCGGATGGGTGTGCCGGTATCGGTGATGACGTAGCGCACGTTGATCGCCGCCACGTTCCCCGCGGGGTCCCGCTCCGGCTGCAGCGTGATCTGGATCTGCGGCGACGGCCGGTGCTCCGGGGTCCGCGCATCTCCCTGCGGCGGCATGGCGATCGCGCGGGTGTCAGCGAGCGTCAGCGCGAGGGCAACGATCGCGCGGCGAGGGAAGTGGCGCATCGGTGTGGAATCGCCTCGACGAGATTATCGCAGGGTGTCCCGCATACGGAGCGCTCGCATGCTCCGGCTCGCGCGGTCACCGAGCATCACCCAGTAGACGCACCCGGCGGCGATCCAGACAGCGAGGACCGCATAGAGCCGACGGTCGGCGCCCGCTCCGGCGGCGATGATCGCGATGCCGAACACGATGCCGGCGGCGGACCATCGCTTCACGGCGATGCGACTCAATCGGAAGCGTGCGCCCGCGTGCAGCACGGGATGGTGGTCCACAAGACGCCACGCTGACCAGCAGGTGCTGATGTACTTCAGCAACGTGGGGACCGTGACGGCCAGAAACAGGAACACCAGGCTCGTCGGCAGCAACAGGCCGGCCACCGCGAGTGCGAAGACCACGGTGACGGCCACGTGCGGTGTGGACCACCGCGGATGGATCCTCGCGAGCGCGGCGGGGAAGACGCCGTCGCGTCCCATGGCGAACAAGAATCGGGCGAAGGTGATATAGATGGCGTTGAGCGATGTGCCGATGGACGCGACGGCGGCGACGAGGATCAACGGCGTGTTCCAGCGACCGAGGAAGACCGCTCCGGCGTCGAAGAGCGGGGCGTCGCTGGCGGCGAGTGCCGTCGCCCCGAGCGTCCCGAGCGCGATGCCCGACACACCGAGATACACCACGACGGTCACGACGAGCGCGACGGCGAGCCCGCGAGCGATCACCGCTGTGCTGTCGATGATCTCCTCACCGACCTCCGTCGCACTCTCGAGGCCCATGTAGAGGGCCATGAGGATGGGCAGCGCGGCGAACATCCCGCCGAAGCCCGTCCCGAGAACAGGCTGCAGGTTCTCCGTGCGCACGGACGTTGCACCGGCGAACGCGAAGGCCGCGAATGCGAGCAACTTGAAGACGACGAGGATCCGCTCCACGCCGGCTGCGAAGCGGACGCCGAGGAGGTTCGCCAGGTAGAACAAGAACAGCAGGGCGATCATGGCGGGGATTCTCGGGAGCGACACGACCCGCGATGTGTAGTTCACGAGCACGAGCGTGAGCAGCGTCATGGCGCCGATGTTGGCCAGGATTCTCAGCCACGCGACCATGAAGCCGACGAACGGATGCACGAACCGCGTCGGCCAGTCGAATGACGCGCCGGATCTGGGTACCGCCGAGCCCATGAAGGCGTAGACCACGGCGAACACGACCATGGGGACGGCGGCGACGGCGACGGCGAACAGCATTCCGGTGCCGGCGACCGTTGCGGCCGGCGCCATGACGGAGAAGATGGACACGCCCACCGCCGAGCCGACCCCGATCGAAACGACATCGACGATGGTCAGCCCTCGCTTCAGTGTCGGGGTCCCGGTGCTGCGACCCGTCACCGGCTGCGTCGGAAGAATGCGCCCCCCGACCGAACCGTCTCGCCGTGCCGCGAACCGGCCGCAGCGAGCGAGTCCAGGTGCCAGTCGAGCGCCTGCGCGGTATCGACGGCGGCACGCACGCTTGAAGCACCGCTCGCATTGAGGGTGGCTTCCATGCCTTTCTCGAGTACGTCGCCGGGCATCGCGACATCGAGTTCAGAGCGGACCGTCGCCTTTCCCTCGGTCACGAGTACGCGGACCGCGGTGTCGGCGGAATACCCGCGAATGGCGAACTTGGTGCCGAAGTCGCGCACCATCACGTTCTTGACGTGCACGATGAACGGGAGAGCGTTCCCGTGCTTCACGTCGAAATAACCGCGGCCGTCGAGTGTCACCTCGCGCGTCGTGCTGTCGAATCCAGCGGGCACGGTGAGTCGGCTCTTCGGTGCGAGCGTGACGCGGGTTCCGTCGGTCAGGCGGATGTCCGTGAGCTCCTCGGCGGCCGACACAAACACTTGCGGCTGCGGGCCGGCTCCTGTGCCTGACGTCCCGAGTTCCATCCGCGCCCACCACGCCGAACCGGCGAAGAGCAGGACGGTGGCCGCGCGCGTGCTCACGTCACGCCACCGCCACGCCGGCGCTTGGCGGTGCGCTCCGATGCGGCCGTGGCGCCCCGGATGAATGGTCAACTCGTCCGGGCGCATGTCGTCCCCGGGCCGCGCGTCCACCGCGGCGCGGAACCGGTCCCACGCGGCATCGACCTGCCGCGGCGACGCTCGCAGGGCCGCCGCCTCACGGATCGCTCGCAGGTCGCTCAAGACTCCCGCTCGAACCGGGTCGTCCGCGAGCCAGCGGTGCACGGCATCGGCCGCCGTCGGATCGCCGTCGAGATAGCGATCCAACAGCAGCCAGATGTGTTCATCGTGAGGGAAACGATCCCCAGGTCTATCGATCAGCACTGCGAGGTCTCCAGGGTCCTGTGACTCATACATAGGACAGGGCGGGGCACGATTCGCCCCCAAGGGGAACGGACGCGTGCGGCGACCAGGCGGCGCACGCACCACGTGTCGAGCGATGTCACCGAGACTACCCCAGCAGCCCGCGCATGCGCTGCCGAAGGAACTTCAAGCCGCGGGCGAGCTGTGTCTCGACGGTCTTGGGCGCGATCTGCAGTCGCTTCGCGATCTCGGCGTAGCTGAACCCGTCGACGAGGCGCATTTCGCAGATGACCCGCCGTTTGTCGGGCAACTCCCCGAGGGATGTCGCCAGCGCGCGATCGAGATCCGACGCCTCGAGGTCGTCGTAGTCCGGCTCCGTCAGCGGCACCGACGCGAACTCGATGGCTGCCCGTTCCATGAACCGCGTGGTCGTGCGATCGCGCTCGATCCGGTTGAGACTCACGTTGCGAGTCGCGTGAAGCAGGTACGCGCGCACGGAACTCTGCGGGCTCCACGTGGCGTGGTTCCGCCACACGCGGATGAACACCTCCTGCGCCGCCTCCTCGGCG
>CAIRBD010000396.1 GCA_903876745.1 uncultured Gemmatimonadota bacterium | reverse complement strand
GGCGGCATCATCGGCCTGCTGCTCTTGTGCGCGGCCGTCAATGACCTGCCCCTCGCGTGGTACGACTACGACACCGCGTCGTCTTCCGTGGTGTTCTTCGCGACCGCCGCGGCCGCCGGCGTGCTCGGCGCGCTCCTGATGGGGGTCGTCGTCGCGCTCACGCTCGCGGCGGCCGAAGTCGCGACGCGCCGCGCGGCGCCCGCGCAGCTCGACTGGTGGCGCTGGTGGCAGGCCCGGGGCACGCGTGCCGTGGCTGGCCGCGTGGCCGCGGGCTACGTGATGGCCGCATTCGGCATCGCGTACGTCTCGCTCTTCTACATCGTCACGCGCCGCTACCTCGGTTGGTGGGTGCCGACGGAGCTGCTCGACGATCCCAACGCGATCGCCACGCAGCTGCCGTGGATCGCCGGCATCGCCAACTCGCTGCAGGCCGGCGTGTGGGAAGAGGCGCTCTTTCGCGCCCTTCCGCTCTCGCTGCTCTCGCTCTGGGTGGGCGACCGTCCGCACCGCGTGCGATGGATGACGGGCGGCGTGATCGCCACGGCCCTCGTGTTCGGATTCGCGCACGCCAACTACCAGTCGTGGCCGGCGTACTCGCGCGGCGTGGAGATCTTCCTCGATGCCTGCGTGTGGGGGGCGATCGTCGTCTGGCTCGGCCCGCTCGCGACGATGGTGGGACATTTCCTGTACGACCTGTTCCTCTTCGGGATGTTCGCGGCGGCCGGCACGGCCGTCGCGTATCGCGTGTCGGCGGCGGTCATCCTGCTCGTGCTGCTCGCGCCCGCGCTCGCCGTGCTGTGGAAAGTGCTCCGGCAGGGCGGCCTGACCGAGGCGGGCGATGACGTGCGTTTTGCCGCGTGGCGAGCAGATGATGCACCCGACGACGCGACCCCCGCGGTACCGTTCACCGTGCGTCGCGTCACCCCGCGACTCCGCACCATCGCGATGGCGCTCGGCGCGCTCGGACTCGTGCTCACTGTGAGCGCGCCGCGCCACGTCGTGCTTGGCCCCGAGGTCACGGCGTCGCGTGCCGACGCCACGCGTGTGGCCGATTCAGTCCTCGCCACGCACGGCGTGAACGCCGACGGATGGACGCGGCTCGCGCGCATCGGTCAGGACACGATGGACGCGTGGCCGCGCTTTCTGAGAGCCGAGCACGCGGAGTCGCTCGCGACGCGTCTCGCGACCACGTACGAGCCTGCTGCGTGGTGGGTGGTGCGCTACGTGCATCCGCACGCGGCGATCGAGGGGCGCGCCGAGGAGTGGCGCGTGCGCGTGTGGCCGGACGGCCGCGCGCTCGACGTGCGGCACGTGCTCCCCGACGCGGCGTGGCGTGATTCCGTCACCACCGACAGCGCCCGCGCACTGGCCCGCGCGGCGATGGCGCGCGCCGGGTTCGATACCACACGCTTCGCCGAAGCGAACGTCGTGGCCGACAAGAAGACGGCCGACTCCACCAAGGCACAGCGCAAGGACGTGACGCTCACCTACACCGACACGGCGCTGCACCTCCCAGGCGGCGCGTTGGCGCGGGCCTGGGTGTCGATCGCGGGCAACGAGGTCACGCTCGTGCGGCGCGGCATCGAACTGCCGGAGAGTTTCCGCCGCGCCGACCGCAAGCGACAGATGACGCGCGGCGCCGCCGCGGGCGGCTGCATGCGGTTGATCATCGGGTTCTTCGTGGGCGGCGCGATCTGGGCGCGCAGCCGGCGGCGCGCTGTGCTCGACGACCGCTTCATCACCAAGCGACGCGCCATCATCGCGCTCGCTGTGCTCGCGGTGCTCGCCGTGGCCGGATCGCTCAACGGCCTGCCCACCGCGCTCGCCAACTACGACACGGCCGAGCCGTGGCGCGCGTTCATCGCCAACACGGGGCTTGCCACGCTGCTGTCGCTCGTGCTCCCGGCGTTCATCGCCGGACTGTGGCTCGTGTTCGACGGCCTGCGCCGCCGCGCCGGCATTCCGCTGTTCCCGCACGACGACACGCCGTGGCCCACGACCGTCGCCGCGGCGGTGGGCTTGGCGGGGCTGCAGTCGACGCTCGGCGGCGCGATGGCGTGGTTCGCCACGCCGGGCATCCCGTCGGCGCCGGCGACGGCGCTCGAACACGCCGTGCCCGCGCTCGCCGTGGCGTTCAGCGTCCCGAGCATGGTGGCGATGAGCGTCACGATGATCGCCATCGGCGCGCTCGTGATCATCCTCGTCGCGCGCACGACGGCGGGGCGCATCGCGCTCACGCTCGGTATCCTGGCGGTGTCCGCCGGCGCGGCGATCGTCATGGGCGGCCGTACGCCGGCGGCGCATCCGGTGGTGCTCGGCGCGATCGGGCTGCTGGCGCTGCCGGCCACGTTCTACGCGCTGCGCTACTACGCGGCGACGAGCGCCGCCACGTGGGTGCTCGCCGCCATCCTGCAGCTGGCGATCGGCGAGACGCGCGGCGTACTCGACGCGCCGACGATGGTGGAGCGGCTGAATGCGGTCGTCGCGCTCGGCGTGCTCGCGCTGCTCGTGCTGCTGGTTCGGCGGCTCATCGAAGCGCACGCGGTGCCGCCGGCGGCGCCCGTCGCGGCGGAGCCGCCCGCCGCGCCGCCGGGAGCCTGAACCCTCTGGCCGCGCCGCGGCCGAGGTGCGAGTTTCACGGGGTCCACCTTTTTCGCCGGGAGCCGTACGCCATGTCCGATCAGGTCCCCTCGCGCCGCGAGTTCATGGAGTCCACCGCCAAGGCCGCGCTCGCCGCGGCCTTCGTGCTGCCCAAGTTCCCGATGATCGTGCCGCGCCACGTGCTCGGCGGGCCGGGGTTCGTGGCGCCGAGCGACCAGTTCAACTTCGCGCTCGTCGGGTTCGGCGGGATGGGGTCGAGCAACGCCGAGACGCTCTGCGCCGGCGGGGCGAACATGGTCGCGGTGTGCGACGCGGATCTTGGATTCTCGAACTCGCAGGTGACGGGGCGCGAGAAGAACCGCGACGGCACGGCGCGCCCCGAGGGAGTGACCCTTCGCGCGCAGTTCGACAAGGCGAAGAAGTACGCCGACTTCCGCGAGATGCTCGACAAGCAAAAGGACATCGACGGCATCGTCATCGCGACGCCCGACCACAATCACGCCGTC
>CAIRBD010000395.1 GCA_903876745.1 uncultured Gemmatimonadota bacterium | reverse complement strand
CTCACCACAGAGGACACAGAGGTCGCGGAGGAGTGCAACGACTGCTGTTTGTACATGTAGTCCTCTGTGACCTCTGTGTCCTCTGTGGTAAACGCTCTTGCTGTAGTCGCCGGCCTCACTTCGGCACCCCGCCCGCACGCGTCCACGTGTTGTCGGCCGGATTGCGATCGGGGAACCGCCGCATCGGGTCGAGCGTGATCGCCTCAATAGCGCGGTCACCGAACTCGAGCACCGCCCTATATGTCTTCGACCCTCCGAACCACACCTCAACCGGCCACGTGACGATCGCCGTCACCGAATCCGTCATCACGGCGTTCTTCATCGGCTTGATGGCGGCCCCCATGGGCGCGAACGTCACCTTGAGCACGACCGGCGCGGGCATCTGTCCCGCCTGCTTCACCGTCACGGTCGTCTTGCCGCCCGCCGTCGCGACGTCGGCGATGGAGCCGTCCACGCTCTCGGTGGTGAAGAGCCAGTAGTTCCAGAACCAGCCGAGATCGTTCGCGCGGTTCTTGAGGGCGTTGCTCATGAAGAGCATGTAGTCCCACGGCGCGGGGTGCTTGAACATCCATGTCTTGCCCCACTCCGCGTGCGCGCGCTGCACGGCGCTGTCGCCGACGACGCCGCCGAGCATCGAGAGCATCATCGGCGTCTTGGAGTACGTCTGGAACGAGTACATCGAACCGCCGAAGTTCGCGTTCCACATCATCGCCGGTTCGGTCTCGTTGCCGCTGATGCTGCCGTAGCTCTGGCCCGGCCCGTCGAGGTTCGCGGGGCGCCCGCTGGCATCGGCGCCGGAGAGGATGTTCATGTACTGGTTGAACCCTTCGTCCATCCAGCCGTACCAGGTCTCGTTGTTGCTCACCGTCATCGGCCACCACTGGTGGCCGGTCTCGTGGTCGGCGGCGCCCTGATTGGAGTTGATCACCATCGGGTATTCCATGCCGGAGCTCGGTCCGTCCTGCAGCGTGAGCTGCGGGAACGGGTACGGGAACCACTGCTTGGAATAGAACTCGAGCGCGTGACGCGAGATGGGACCGGCGTTGGCGTAGCGCGCACTGTCGCCGGGGAGGAAGTACAGGTGCACGGGCACCGCGCCCTTGGTGGGGATCGTCGCGCGCGTGCTCTTCCAGACGAACTTCTTCGCGGTGGCCCACGCAAAATCGTTGACGGTGTCTGCCGTGAAGTGCCACACGAGCCGGTCGCCCGCGGCCGTCGCTTTGCCCGGCCCCACCTCGTCCGGCCCGACGATCGTGCGCACCTCATCCGATTCGAGTACGTGCGACAGTCGTTCACGCGCGGTCGCGGTGAGCACGTCGTTCGGGTTCTGCAGCACGCCCGTGCCGCTCACGATCCAGCCGGCGGGCACGTCGATCTTCACGTCGAACCTGCCGAAGTTGTTGTAGAACTCCGACGGACCGAGGTACGACTCGGGATCCCAGCCGCGCAGGTCGTCATAGACGGCGACGCGCGGATACCACTGCGTGGGCTGGTAGAGCGTGTCGGCCCAGCGCTGCGTCATGCGGTGCGATTGGCCGGGGCCGCCGGGCACCTTGTGACTCCACTCGATCTCGAGTTTCGCCGTGGTGTGCGACGGGATGGCCTTCATGAGATTGATGGTGGCGCGCGTCGTGGCGAGCCCCGTCGCGATGTTCTCCGTGGGCGCGGGCGCCGCGGCACCGCCGCGCCCCGCGCGACCGCCCGCACCGGCCGGCGCGGAGAGATTCACCGGCTGCCCGTCCACCGTGATGCGCGAGATCGCGAAGCCATCCGTCAACTCGGCGGGCACCCACGGCGCGGCGCGCGGCACGTTGAACAGGAACATGTTCATGTCGAGGCGGAGCACGATGCTGCGCAGGTCGTCCGGGCTGTTGTTCTGCAGCGCGATCGTCTCGCGCCCCGTGATGCGCGAGGTGGCGGGGTCGAGGCGCGCGTTGATGGTGTAGTCGGTGCGCAGCTGCCAGTAGTTCTTGCCCGGGCGTCCGGTGGAGTCGCGAGTGCCCGCTGCGTACGCCTTGCGGATGGTGTTCGTGATGGGGATGTCGCGCCGGATGGCGCGTTCGGGGGCCTGCGCCAGGAGCATGGCGGGGAGCAGGTACAGCAGCGCGGCGGTCTTCG
>CAIRBD010000394.1 GCA_903876745.1 uncultured Gemmatimonadota bacterium | reverse complement strand
GGATCACCGTGACGCGGCGCGGCAACGAGTTCATCGTCATCCCGCAGCGCCTCGTGCTGCGCGAGCGGCGCGAATGTATCGAGGCCCGGCATCCCACCACAGGGCAGCCGCTCGTGCTGTGGATCGACGAAGCCGACAGCATCGAGGTGGTGCGGTGAGCGACCGCGCCCTCGTGGCGATCTACGCCGACGAAAGCTGCCTCGGCAACGGCAAGGAAGGGGACAATCCCGGGGGCGCGGGCGCCCTCGTGGAATACCGTCAGCCGGCCACCGGCGAGATCGTGCGGCGCGACCTGTGGCTGAGCGAGCCGGCGACGACCAACAACCGGATGGCGCTGCGGTCGGTCACCGATACGTTCGGCGCGCTGGGCGCCAAGGGCACGCGCTTCGACGCGGTGTTCACCACCGACTCGCGCTACATCGTGGACGGCATGACGCAGTGGGTGTTCGGGTGGGCCCGCAACGGCTGGAAGCGAAAAGGCGGTGCGATCGAGAACCTCCCGCTCTGGTTCGACGCGCTGCGCGCGGCGCGTCAGCACGCGGTGGCGTGGCGCTGGGTGCGCGGGCACAACGGCCATGCGCAGAACGAATATGTGAATCATCTGGCCACGCGCGCGGCCGCGGCGCAGTCGTCGAGCGACGGGCTGGTGCCGTCGGATTTCGAATCCTGGCTCGAGAGCGCGCGCGCCAAAGGCGCGCGGCACGGCGACCCGATGCCGTTCCCCGACGCGGACGGATTCCGCGCCAGCTCCACGCTGCCGGCGGCGCCGTGACGCCGTGCCGCGACGGCGCCGGGACGTTAGCTTTTCCTCTGTGCCCGACCCGGTGACCTCCACGTGAACGACGCGCCTCGCGACGAACTCGACCGCCTGTTCCTCCGGCTCGTCCGCGCCGTGCGCGACGCGCGCCCCGAGTATCTGTCGCGCAGCTTCGAAGTGGCCGAACTGCTCGCCTTCGTGCCGTACCGCGCCGTGCGTACCGAGCTTGGCGTGGAGACCAACGACGATTACGCGCATGTCGTGACGCGGTTGCTCGCCGGCGAACGCGGCTACCTGTTCGCCGACGATCTGATGCAGGATGATCTCGGGGCGGAGTTGGCGTCGCCGAATCCCGACCTCGCCGCATATCGTGCCTATCTCAATGCGCGCGTGACGCTGTCGCAGGAACATGCGCGCCGCGCGCTCGAGGCGATCGGCCCGCCGGGAGGCGAGGCGGACGACGCGGGCGAACCGGCGCCCACCCCTCCGCCCAAGGCTCCGCCCCAGGCGGTGCGTCAGCTGGCCAACACCGTCGCCATTCCGCGGCCGTTCATCCCGCCACGGCCGTCGGCGACGCCGCGACCGCTGGATCCTGAAGCCGACGCGCCGCGCCGCGCCGCGCGCCCCGGCTGTCGGTACTGCGGGCAGCAGCTGCCGGAGGGACGCGACGTGCAGTTCTGTCCACACTGCGGACAGAACCTGCGGGTGCGACGCTGTGGGGCGTGCAGCGCGGAACTCGAGCCGGCGTGGAAGTTCTGCGTCGCCTGCGGACGCGCGTCGTCCGCCTGACGTGACACGCGCCGGCGCGCGCCGCCGTAGGACTCGATGATGACCCGACCCCGCCTCGTCCACATCGCGCTCGCGGCGATCCTCGGCGCTCCCGTGTGCGGCGCGCAGGCACCCGCACGCGCCGGCGGCGATGCGACGTGGCCGGTGAAGGCGCGCGAACACACCGACCTCTGGTGGCACGGGTTCGCCATGGTGTCGGAGGACGCGTCGCAGGTGCCGCTCTTTCGCCGCGGGTACGCCGATTCACTGCACGCCGTGCGGCGAGCGGCGGCAGCGACGACCGATCTCGACGCGAACCGTGCGTACCTCGCGCAGGCGCTCGCCACGGACCCGGCACTCGTGAACGCGCAGTTCCTGCCGTTGTACTTCGGCAGCTGGGCCGACATGGACGACGCCGTGGAGACGTTCCTCACGGCCGCCGAGAGCGGCAAGCGCGCGCGCGACGACGGCGAGGGGCGCCTCGCCGCCGTGGGGGGCGTGTTCGGCACCAAAGTGGCGCGCGAGTTCGCGCGCCGCCTGCTGCTCTCGCTGCGCTCGGAGCGCGACCGCTTCTTTCACGAGTGGTGGCTCGCCGAGATGCGCCGCCGGGAGCCGGTGATCGCGCGCGTGGATTCGCTCTGGCGCACCACGTACGCGCCGGCGCTGCGCCCGTTCCTCGCGCGCACGCAGCAGCGCGACGGCGACTTCGTGCTCTCGTTGGTGCTCGAGGGTGAGGGACGCACGGCAGCAGCCGGTCCGCGGCGGGCCACGGTCGCCGTCGGGCTGCCGCTCACGACGGCACGGGCGGAGGACGCCATATTCGCATTCGCGCACGAAGTGGTGGGAACGCTGGTCGCGGCGGCGATCGCCGACAACCTCTCGCCGGCGGAGAAACGGAGCGGCGTGCCGGCGCTGTTGTCCAGCGCGGCGACGGTGCGCGCCGGCGCGCTGCTGCTCGCGCACGTGGGCGACGGTGCGGCGGAGCGATACCAGCGTTTTTATCTGCGCCTCGCCGGCGTGGACGCGGGGGCCGAGGTCGGCGCCGCGTTCGCCCGCACGTTCGCGCTGCCGGAGCCGGTGCTCGAATCGATCGGCCGGCAGATCGCCGTCACTTTCGGGGGTATCTGACGATGACCGACGACCTCACGCGGGTCCCCGACGCCGCCACGCTCGATCGCGCGGCATTCGAGCGGGTGCTGGCGCGCGCGACGGAACTGCAAGCCGCGATCGGCGACCGCCCTGAGGCGCTGAGCGACGCACAGTTGCTCGAACTCGGCGAGGAAGTGGGGATCTCGCCGGAACATCTGATGCAGGCGATCGCCGAAGAGCGCGGCCGCGGACTGCTGCCCGGCGAAGGCGGACTCTCGCGCGTGTTCGCGGGCCCGCGCGCAGTGGGCGCCGCGCGTGTCGTACCGGGCACGCCGGCCTCGGTACTCGCCGCGATCGACCAGACGATGCAGCGCGACGAGGTGCTCGTGCTCAAGCGACGATGGCCCGAGAAGCTCAGCTGGGAGGCGCAGCGCGGGTTGGTCGCCGGTCTTCGTCGCCGCCTCGCGCTGGGCGGGCGCGGCCACCATCTCGCGGTCGCCACGGAGGTCGCGGCGAGCGTCGCGGCGGTGGACGCGACACGCGTGCACGTGCGCCTCGTCGCGGACTTCTCGGAGGTCCGCTCGCGCCGACTCGTCGCGATGACGGCGACGGCGCTCGTCTCGTGCGCGGCGACGGCCGCGATGCTCGCGATGGGTTTTCCGCCGTGGGCGGCGGCGCTGCCTTCGCTCGCGCTCGGCACGGTCGCGCTGGTCACGACACACCGCGGCTACGTCGCCTTGCTCGCCCGCGCGCACGTGGCGCTCGAGCAGGCGCTCGACCGGCTCGAGTATGGCGCGCCGGCCAAGAGCCCGGCCGCGGCACTGCTCGACGCCTTCACCTCGCGATAGCGTTATGGCATGAGCAACCACGCCGCCTCGGGGATGGGCGACGCGCCGATGCGCGTGCGAGAGGCGCTCCGGTTCGGGCACGATGTGCTGCCGGAGGTATCGCGCACGTTCGCGATCTCGATCCGCTTCCTGCCGGGGATGCTCGGTCGCGCGGTGATGACCGCGTACCTGCTCTGTCGCATCGCCGACACGATCGAGGACGATGGGACCGCCGCGCCGGAACGAAAGGTGGCGCTCCTCGACGGGTTCCTCCGCTGCCTCGGCGACCGGACGGCCGCCGACGCCTTCCCGACGCTGGCGCAGGACATCGCGGGGGACGCCGCCCACGTGTCGCTGCTGCGGCACACCGACCTCGTGTGCGTGCTGCTGCGTTCGCTGCCGGCGCCCTCGCGCGCGCGCGTGGTGCACTGGGTGAGCGAGATGGTGCGCGGCATGGCGAAGTTCGTGCGCCTGTATCCGCACGGCATCCGCATCCAGACGATGCCGGAGTATCGCGAGTACTGCTACTACGTGGCCGGCACCGTGGGATGCATGCTCACGGAACTCTGGCAGCTGCATGCGCCGAGCGTGGGCCGCGTGGAGTTCGCGCGGCTCTGGGAGAAATGCCGGCAGTTCGGCGAGGCGCTGCAGACCGTCAACATCCTCAAGGACATCGCATACGATGCCGAGCACGAGAATGCGATCTATATCCCGGCAGCATCGCTGGCCGAGCACGGGAGCGGACACGCGACGCTGTTGACCGAGTCGTACCGCGAACGCAATCACGCCGCCGTGGAGGATTTCGTGCGCCTCGCCTGGGCCGACCTCGACGACGCGCTCGAGTACCTGCTGCTCGTGCCGCGCCGCGCGGTGGCGATCCGCGCGTTCTGCGTGCTGCCGCTGCTGTTCGCGTACGCCACGCTGCGCGATCTCACGCTGACGCACGAGATGCTGCGCGCCGGCGGCTCGGTGAAGATCTCGCGCCGCGAGGTGCGGTCGCTGATGGTGGCGGGGCTGGCCGCGCTCGTCAGCAATCGTGCACTGCGTACGCTCGTGGCGCGCGTGAAGGCGCGTCCGTTCACGCCGCTCGCGCCGGCGGCGGGCCTCGCAGCGGTCGCCGCGTCAGCCTAACCGGGTTATCGGCTCGTCGGGGTTCGCCGCACGCCGAACTGCCCCGAAGTGCCATGGTCCGACCGTGCGGCGTCCCACATCGTGCATGCAGTTGACCGGCCGCCTCGGCGATGGATTCCGGGCGGTCGCCGAACCGACCGGCCACTCGCACCGCGTGCGTCTGCGCGGACATCTCCTGAGGAGGTCGCATGTACAACCCCGCCCTCAACAGTGTGCTCGACCGGATGCTCAGCATGAGCCGGGCGATGGACGAAGCCGTCGTCGACCGGATCTTCCCCGCCGTCGCGGACGTGCCCGCGCGCAGCCAGCTCTGGCTCCCCCCTGTGGACACGTACCAGACGGACAAGGCGTTCGTGATCGAAGCGGACCTGCCCGGCGTACATCCCGAGAACGTCGAGATCAACTTCGCGAACCACACGCTGACCATCAACGGCACGCGTGGGCCGACGTTGCCGGCGCAGGAGAAGGACAAAGCGCAGCTGCAGGTGTTCACCGCCGAGCGCGTGGCGGGGTCGTTCTCGCGGTCCATCCGGCTGCCGGACTCGGTGGACGTCGAGAAGATCGAAGCGAACTTCTCGCACGGGGTGCTGTCGGTGACGGTGCCGAAGTTGCCGAGTGCCCAGTCGCGGAAGATCGCCGTGCAGGTGAAAGAAGTGAGGGAAGTGAAGGAGTCCAAGGAACCGAAGGACGCGCCGAGGGCCGTGAAGGGCTAGGGCGCGGCAGGTCGGCGCGCGGCTGCGTGAGGGTGGAGCGCGTCGACAGGTGTAGGGCGGCGGCGTCTGATGAGGACGCCGCCGCTTGTTTGTGCGCCGTCCATCGGGCATCGTGAAACGATGCGACCCGGCGGATTCCGCGGCACCTACCGAGACGATCCCAGCGCGTGCGCCGTGTACAGCGAAGGGGCTGGCATCGCGCGCATCGTGCCGCGCGCGGTGGCGGTGCCGGCCGACGCGGAGGACGTCGCGGCGTTGGTCCGGTGGGCCGCGCTGACGGCGACGCCGCTCATCGCGCGCGGCAGTGGCAGTTCGATGGCCAACGGTGCGGTGGGGGACGGCGTGATCGTCGACCTGTCGCGCCTGAAGGACGTCGGCATTCCGAACCGTGAGTCGGGCACGATCATCTGCGGCCCGGGCGTGCTGCGCGACATCGTGAACGCGGCGGCCGGCGAGTTGGGGCTGGGGTTCCCGGTGGACCCGTCGAGCGGTGCGTTCTGCACCGTGGGCGGGATGTGCGCGACGAACGCGGCAGGTGCGCGTTCACTCAAATACGGCGCCATGCGCACGTGGGTGCACGGGCTCGAATGCGTGTTCGCCGACGGCACGCGCGCCTGGCTCCGGCGGGGGCAGCCGGTACCGGAGAACCTCCGCGCGGTGGAGCATTTCCTGGAAGCGGTCGCACCGCGCCTGACCGACGCGCTCTTCGCGCTCTCGCACAGTGGACTGCGCAAGGAATCGAGCGGCTACGCGCTGGCGCCGTATGCGGCGAGCGGCGAGATCCTCGACCTGCTGGTGGGGAGCGAGGGGACGCTGGCCCTCTTCACGGCCGTGGAACTCGCCTTGTTGCCGCAGCGGCACGACACGGCGAGCGTGCTCGCGGCGTTCGCGACGCTCGAGGACGCCGTAGGCGCGGCGGCGATCTGCACGGCGCAAGGTGCGGCGGCAGTGGAACTGCTCGACCGCACATTCATCGACGTGGTGCGCACGGGGACGACGCTCGACATCCCGGTCGCAACGGAGGCGGTGCTGCTGATCGAGGCCGAGGGCCCGCGCCTCGACGTGGCGACGGAGCGGATGCGTGCGATCGCATCTGCCTGCCGCGAGCGTGGCGCGGTGCACCTGATCGAGGCGCCCGACGAGCGGTCGGAGAACGCGCTCTGGTCGATCCGGCACGCAGCGAGCCCGATCCTCTCGCGGCTGAGCCCGAACCTCGCGTCGGTGCAGGTGGTGGAAGACGGGGCGGTGCCTCCCACGCACTTCCCCGACTATGTTCGCGGCGTGCGGGCCATCTTCGCGCGGCACGACTTGCGCTGCGTGATCTTCGGACACGCGGGCGACGCGCACGCGCACGTGAACGCGCTCGTGGACGTGCGCGAGACGGCGTGGCGGGCCCGGCTCAGCGCCGTGCTCACCGAAGTGACAGCGCTGGTCGCCTCGCTCGGCGGCACGATCGCCGCGGAGCACGGCGACGGGCGCCTGCGCACGCCGCTCCTGCCGCGGGTGTGGAGCCCGCTGGCGATCGAACTGTTCCGCGCCACCAAACACGCCTTCGATCCGGAGGGGATCTTCAATCCCGGGGTGAAGGTGCCCTTGCACGGGCAGCTGCCGTTCGATGACATCAAGTACGACCCGACGCTCCCGGCGCTCCCGGACGACGCCGCGTTCGCGCTCGCGCGCGTGTCGCGGGAACGCGCGTGGGCCCAGTATCGGCTCGGCATGCTGGATGCGATGACCACCGGTCCGCACGGCGCATAACCACCGCCATTTCCTTCCGGCGCGTGCGGGCGGATAGATTGTGGGCGTCCTCGACCCGTGAGCCCATGCCCGAGTTCTTCACCGCCCCCAGGATCTCCGTGCTCGCCCGGCCGGCATTCACCGAGCCGTCGCATCTTCCCGTGCACTGGATGGGAGAAAGCACCGACGGCGAGCGACTCGCCGAGTTCGCCGGCCGTCTCTGCTACATGAGCCAGAAGAATCCGGCCAAGCGCGACACGCGCGACTATCTCGAGAACATCAAGAAGCAGGGGCACGGCAGCGTGCTCGAGCACGCGACGTATTCGCTGCTCATCGAAGGGGTGTCACGGTCACTGACGCACGAACTCGTCCGCCACCGCGCCGGCTTCGCCTACTCGCAGCTCTCGCAGCGCTACGTGGACGAGAGCGACGCCGCGTTCGTGGTGCCGCCGGCCATCATCGGCGACGAGGCGCTGCGCGCGCAGTGGCAGGCACAGGTGGAGGGGGCGCAGGCCACCTACATCGCGCTCGTCGATCACCTGATGGAGAAGTACAAGTGGGTGGAGGACAAGGTGCACCGCCGGAAGATGGCGCGTGAGGCGGCGCGCGGCGTGCTACCCAATTCCACAGAAACGAAGATCGTCGTCACGGCGAACGCGCGCGGCTGGCGCACGATGCTCGAGTTGCGCTCGAGCGAGGGCGCGGAGTTTGAGATCCGTCGCATGGCGATCGCCGTGCTGCGCGTACTGCAGGGCGTGGCGCCTGGGTTCTTCGCGGACTTCGAGGTGTACACGGCGGCCGATCGCGCGGAGGCGGCGAGGATCGGGTACCACAAGGTTTGAGGAACTACTACTGACGCTGACGGCTAACGGTTCACGGTGAACGGTTTGCCGTCGCACAAGAACAAGCGCGGCCCGGGATTCTTCACCGAGCCGCGCTCTTCTTCCTGCACCGACCGTCGACGGTCTACCGTGAACGGTCCACCGTCAACGGCAGTAGTCGTTCCCTACTCTTCCTCGTGTTCCTTCCTGTTCTTCGCCGCCGTGTCGATCACCTTCTGCGCGTGCTCCATCGGCATCTGTTCGTAGCCGTGGAACTTGTGCACGAAGTAGCCGCGGCCGTGCGTGAGGCTCGAGAGCTTCGTTCCGTACAGGTGCAGGTCGGCCTGCGGCACGATCGCCTTCACGCGTGTGATGCCCGGCACTTCTTCGTCCGCCTCGGTGCCGAGGATGTGGCCGCGGCGTGAGCTCATGTCGCCCATCACGTCACCGAGATAGGCGTCCGGAGTCACCACCTCCACCACATCGAGTGGCTCGAGCAGCGCCGGCCGGCATTTGGGCGCGATCGTCTTGAAGGCGAGGATGCCCGCCATCTTGAACGACGCTTCGTTGGAGTCCACCGAATGGTACGAGCCGTCGAAGCACTCGACGACGAAGTCCACCACGGGGAAACCCGCGAGCACGCCGCGCGCCGCCGCTTCCTGCACGCCCTTGTCGACGGCCGGGATGTAGTTGCGCGGGATGGCGCCGCCCACGATCTCGTCCACGAACCGGTATCCGGCGCCACGCGGCGCCGGCGCGATGCGCACCCAGCAGTCGCCGAACTGCCCCTTGCCGCCCGTCTGTTTCTTGTGCCGCCCCTGCCCTTCGCCCTTCCCCATCAGCGTCTCGCGGTAGGGGATGCGCGGCGTCGACAGCTCCGGCTTCACGCCGAACTGCCGCATCACACGCGCCAGCGCCACCTCGACGTGCCGCTCGCCCATCCCGCCGACGATCGTCTCGTGGGTCTCGCCGTTGAAATGCGTCTGGAAGGTGGGGTCCTCGTCATGCACGCGGTGGAGCCCCTGCTGCAGCTTCTCCTCGTCGTTGTGCGAGACGGCGCGCACGGCGAACTGCACGAGCGGATCGGGGAACGCGACCTGCGGCAGCCGCACGGGATGCTCCCTCGTGCTGAGCGTGTCGTTCGTGTGCGTGTTGCGCAGCTTGGCGACGCAGCCGATGTCGCCGGGAAAGAGGCGCGTGACGTCCACGCGTTCCTTGCCGAGCGGCACCGAGAGGTGCGTGAGCTTCTCGGCGGTGTCGCGGGTGGCGTTGTACACCTCCTGTCCGCTCGACACCGTGCCGGCGAAGGTGCGGAAGTACGAGACGTCACCCACGTGCGGCTCGGCCGTCGTCTTGAACACGAGGGCGCAGAAGGGGGCGTCGTCCTTGGGATGGATCTCCACCGTGCGCTCGCCCTCGGCGCCCTTGAAGGCGTGGAGTTCCTCCATCTCGTACGCGTTGGGCATCAGCGACACGAGAAAGTCGAGCACCGTGCGCGTACCCCACGTGTTCGCGCTCGAGCAGCAGAGCAGCGGGAAGAGGTCCTGGCGCTTCATCGCCTCCTTCATCGCGGCCATCTCGTCGTCGCCCGGGATCTCCTCACCGCCGAAGAAGCGTTCGAGCAGCGCGTCGTCGGTGGAGGCGATGGCTTCGACCATCTCGGCGTGATACTTCTCGAACCGCGCCTGTTCCTCGGCCGGGATGTCGGTCTCCTCGTATTCGCCGGCCTTCGTGCCCGGCTTGAAGAGATGCGCTTTCTTGGTGAAGAGGTTGATGATCCCCTTGAAGCCGAGTCCGGCTCCGATCGGGATCTCCACCGGGACGACCTTGGCGGTCAGGCGTTCTTTGATGGACAGGTAGGCCGCGTCGAAGTCGGCGTGCTCCTTGTCCATCATCGCGACGACGAACAGGACGGGATCCTTGCGCGCCACGGCCTCGCGGAACATGCGCTCCGTGCCGGCCTCGACGCCCGTGCCCGCCCCGATGGTGATGAGCGCGCCGTCTGCGGCGGCGATGGCGGCGATGGCGTCGCCCTGGAAGTCGAGGAAGCCCGGCGTGTCGAGCAGGTTGATCTTGGTGTCTTTCCACTCCGCGAACGCGCAGCCGAGGGAGATGCTGTAGCCGCGCTCGACCTCTTCGGGGGTGGTATCGGTGAGGGTGGTCCCATCCTTTATCGACCCGTGCCGCTTGCTGGTTCCGGACACGAAGGCAAGTGCATCGACCAAGGTGGTCTTTCCGCTCGCCCCGTGCCCGACTACCGCGACATTTCGGATGGCCTCACTCTGATACTCCCGCATAACACGCTCCGTGACAGGGTCTCCCGCACCGATCAGGTGCCGGGCCTTGAGCGTGCCTCCAGGGACGGAGGCCGTCAAGGGTTGAAACCCCGACACCTCGGTGGAAAACGAAGGAGCGCGCCCTCGCGGGCGCGCTCCCCTGACCCTCTTCGGGTCCCAGCGGTCTGACGTGGCAGCGTTCTGCTAATCGTCCTCGCCATCGAAGGTGAACCCGTCGGCTTCGCGCAGCCCTGCCATCATCGCCTCAGTCGGGACGAGGACGGCCGCGTTGCTCGCGGCGAACGAGAAGGTGATGGCCCGTGACGTGCCTTCGGGCCAATCGGGCATCAACAACCCCGCGAGCAGGCGACCGATGGCCTGGCCGCAATCGCGCAGGATGGTCCCGGAGGTCTCCAGCAGCACCGCCAGTGGGATCTCCAGGTTGTTCGTGACCAGCTGTCCCGTGGACTGATCCCTCCACGCGGAGTTGCCCACCGCGGAGCGGCCGGCCCATACGCCGAGCTGACGTTCGGCATCCGGGTGCGCACTCCCTGGCACGACCGACCGCCGCGACTCGACCGCCGCCGCGAGCGCCAGCGCCAGCGATTCCGGGCTCGGCACGCCGAACAGCGTCACCACGTCACGCGACGCGGACCCGCTGTACCGTGTGCCCTGCACCGAATCCACCCGCGCGAGCGCGGACGACTCCGAGACGTCCTCCAACTGCACCAACACGTCCATCACATGCCTCCTCTGTACAGGTCCCGCACCGCTGCGGTTGCACGTTCGCCCCGCACCGCAGATACTCCACTGACGACTACGCCGCGTCAGAAGATTCACGCGTTCTTCTAGATGCCGCGCTTCACAGTACTACCTCGCCATCCGCGAAAAAGTCACCACGGCGCAACGTTGCGCGTTCGTGACCGGCTCGGTGCCATTAACAGGTGTATCGGCACGTTCGTCTGTCCTCTGCACCGCTTCACTCCGAGGTCCGCATGATGCACAGGGTTCTCAACAGACGAACGCTCCTCGCCGCCTGTGTCGCAGGCACGCTGTCGGCGTGTCGCGGCGGTTCGCCAACGCCGGGCGCCGCACCGTCTCGCATGCCGACCGGCGCGGCGTACCGGGAGCTGACTGCCGACCAGCAGGCGATCCACGCGGTGAGCCGCCTGACGTTCGGCGCCCGCCCCGGGCAGATCGAGCAGGTCCGCGCCCAGGGCGTGGACCGGTGGATCGACGATCAACTCCATCCCGAGCGCATCGACGACGCCGCGGTCACGGCGTTCTTCGCGAGCTACGAGAGCTACCACAGCTCCGCCGACGCGCTGGACGAGAAGTACCCCCGGCCGGCGACGCTGTTCGCCCAGATCGCGAAGAACTCGGGCACCGTGCCGACCAAGGCCGACAGCATGCGCGTGCGCGACCTGCAGGTGGCGCAGCGACGGCTCGTGACGGAACTGCAGAGCGGTCGCGTGGCCCGGGCGCTCCTCACCGAGCGACAGTTGAACGAAGTCATGACCGATTTCTGGCTCAACCACTTCTCGGTGTACGTGCAGAAGGGGCAGCCCGAGCACTACATGCTGGCGAGCTACGAGAACGACGTCATCCGCCCGAACGCGCTCGGCAAGTTCCGCACGTTGCTGGGCGCCGTCGCCAAGAGTCCGGCGATGCTTTTCTACCTCGACAACTGGGAGAGCCAGGTGGACAGCGCGCGTCCGCGGCTCAACGCGCAGGGGCGCCCGATCCCGAGTTTCACCCCCGCGCAGGCACAGCGCCTCGTCGACCAGCGACAGCGCGCGGGGCTGCCGATGCCGGCGGGGGTCACGACCCAGAACGTCCAGCAGGTGGTCACCGCGCAGCGCCGCCGCGGGCTCAACGAGAACTACGGCCGCGAACTGCTCGAACTCCACACGCTCGGCGTGGACGGCGGGTACACGCAGGACGACGTGATCAACGCCGCGCGCGCGCTGACCGGCTGGACGCTCGTGAAGCCACCCGTAAGCGAGTTCACGTTCCGGCCGCAGCTGCACGACGCCGGCGAGAAGGTCCTGCTCGGTCACCGGCTCGCCGCCGGGCGCGGCCTCGAGGACGGTGAAGAGGTGCTCGACATCGTCGCGCGCCATCCCGCCACGGCGCACTACATCGCCTTCAAGCTCGCCCGGCGCTTCGTCTCCGACACGCCGTCCACCGACCTCGTGAATCGCGCCGCCGAGACGTTCACGCGCACCGATGGCGACATCCGCGAGGTCCTGCGGACGATCATCACCAGTCCGGAGTTCTTCGCGCGGAGCGCAACCCGCACCAAGGTGAAGACGCCGTTCGAGGTGGTCGTGAGCACGCTGCGGGCCGTGAACGCGCAGCCCGACTCGACGCCGCGCACGGCAGCCCAGGTCGCGTTCCTCGGTCAGCCCATCTACGGCCACCAGACGCCGAACGGCTGGCCCGAGACCGCCGACCAGTGGATGAACACCGGGTCGATCCTCAACCGCATCAACTTCGGCGTGGCCGTGGCGGCCAACCGTGTGCCGGGCGCGTCGGCGCTCGGCTGGCCCGGCGCCGACGCGCTCAAGAACGCGCCCCTCGAGCAGCAGGTGGACGGCGTCATCAGGGCGTTCCTTGCCGGCGACGCCTCGACCGTGACCCGCGCCGTGCTCACGAGCGGAGAGAATCCGCTCGCCAAGCACTCCACGATGATGGCCCCGCCGAAGGGACTTCCCCAGATCGTCGGACTGGCGATCGGATCCCCTGAGTTCCAGAGGAGGTAGGGCCGTGACCATGCATCGCCGCTATTTCGTGAAGTCCGGCGCGCTGGCCCTCGCGACGATGGGGCTCAGCCCGTCGTTCCTGCGGCGTACGGTGTTCGGGATGCAGCTGCCCGCCGTCGCCAAGGGGAAGGTGCTCGTCTGCCTCTTCCAGCGCGGCGCCGCCGACGCGCTCAACGTGGTCGTGCCGTTCGGCGACCGCAGCTACTACGCGCTGCGGCCGAACATCGCGATCCCGGCGCCGCTACGCGGCCAGGGCACCGCCGCGGCCCTCGATCTCGACGGATTCTTCGGCCTGCATCCGTCGCTCGCTCCGCTCAAGCCGCTCTGGGACCGCGGTCTGCTGGCGCCCATCCACGCCGTGGGGAGCCCGAGCAGCACGCGGTCGCACTTCGACGCGCAGGACTACATGGAGAGCGGGACGCCCGACGTGAAGGGCACGCAGGACGGCTGGCTCAACCGGTATCTCGCCACGAGCGGCACGTGCGAAGCGCAGTCGTGCGCGCCCACACCCTTCCGCGCCGTCTCGATGACGCAGCAGACGCCGCGCATGCTCGAGGGGAACGCCCCCGTCGTCGCGATGAACTCCCTCGAGGAGTTCTCCGTGAAGGGAAGCGGCGACCAGATCACGCGGCTCGAAGCGCTCTATCGCACCGGCTCGGCTGACGTCGTGCAGGGCGCGGGCAAGGACATGTTCGAAGCCGTGAAGATGCTGAAGAGCGCCAACCCCACGCAGTACGCTCCCGCGAACGGCGCCGAGTACCCCAAGACACCGTTCGGCAATCACCTGCGGCAGATCGCGCAGCTCATCAAGAGCAACGTGGGGCTCGAGGTGGCGTTCGCCGATATCGGCGGCTGGGACACGCACGTGAATCAGGGCGCCGTGCAGGGGCTCCTCTCGCAGCGGCTCGACGAGTTCGCGAAGTCCATCGCGGCCTTCACCGCCGACCTCGGCGACCGCATGGAGGACGTGGTGGTCCTGACGATGAGCGAGTTCGGCCGCATGGCGCGGCAGAATGGCACCGGAGGCACCGACCACGGGCACGCCGGGGCGATGTTCGCGATCGGAGGATCGGTGAAGGGAGGCAAGGTGTACGGACGCTGGCCGGGACTCGCTCCGGAGCAGTTGTACGAGGGACGAGATCTCGCGCTGACGACGGATTTCCGTTCGGTGTTCGCCGAGGTGGTGCGTACGCACCTCGGTGCGACGCGCGTGGAGGCACTCTTCCCCGGTTTCGCGCCGAACGGACGGCTCGGCCTGCTGGGGTGATCACGAACGCGGGTCGGTGATCGCAGGAGCGCGAGGCGCATCGCCCAGGGCGATGCGCCTCGTTATTTTTCGCCCGTGACCAACATCCGACTCTCTTCGCTCGCGGCGCTCGTCCTCGCCGTGGCGCCGCTCGCCGCGCAGAACGCGCCGGCCCGTGCGCCGAACTCCCAGGGCCGCATCCCGATCCTCGAGTACCACCTCGTCAGCGACAAGGACAGCCGCTGGGGGCGCTCAGCGGAACACTTCAGGCGCGACCTCGAACTGCTCTATCAGCGCGGCTACCGCCCCATCACGGTCACGCAGCTCATCGACAACAAGATCGACATCCCGGCGGGCACCTCGCCGGTGATCTTCACGTTCGACGACGCGTCGCCGGGCCAGTTCCGCTACATCGAGAAGGACGGCAAGCTCGAGGTGGACCCCAGCAGCGCCGTGGGCATCTGGCTCGCGTTCAACAAGACGCATCCCGACTGGGGGAAGCGCGCGACGTTCTGCATGCTCCCGGGCGCCGCCGCCGGGCATGCGTTCTTCGGCGACCGCAACATCGAAGGGCAGAAGACGGCGTGGCGCATGCAGAAGGTGAAGTTCCTCGCCGAGCAGGGATTCGAGTTGTGCAACCACACACTGTGGCACGCCAATCTCGCCAAGTACGGGGACGCGATGGTGCAGGAACAGATCGCGCGCGGCGTGCTGGCGATCGATTCCGCGGTGGCGGGCTACAAGGTGCGGACGTTCGCGCTGCCGCTGGGCATCTGGCCAAAGAACCGCGCGCTCGCAAAGAGCGGCTCGTGGCGCGACCCCAAGACGGGGCGCGAAGTCCGCTACAACTTCGACGCGATCCTCGAGGTGTCGGGTCCGGCGGCACACCCGCCGACTCATGCCAAGTTCAACGCGCTGTCGCTGCCCCGCATCCAGATCGTCGGGATGGAACTCGAGAAGACGCTGGACGACCTCGAGAAGAAGGGCGAGCGATATGTGGCGGGGCCGGCGGCGAAGTAACTCGTGACCCGTCGATGGAGAGCCCGTTCGGCCGCGCGGTGGCCGAACGGGCTCTGTCTCAATTCAGCGCGTAAGTTGCGCCACCACGATGACTTGCTAGGTTAGCAACTAAGTCAGCAATCTAGGACAAACGCTCGTGAGACGTGGTTCCGACGCGGCCCCGAAACTGAAACACCTGCCGTTCTTCGAGCTGTTGGCGAAGGACGAGGCAAGGGAGCCGGACGCTCGGCACGCCACGGCCGGGTTGCTCATGCTGCGCCTGCTGGACCACTGGGAGATCGCCGGCTCGCCAATGGTGGCGCCGGAATCCGTGAGCGTGCGCTCGCTGCGTGCGGCGATCATGGCGCTCCCAGCCGGTGACGCCGTGCGGGAATGCCTCCTCGGCATCGTCAATGCCGTACAGACGCTGCAGGTCGCCGACTCGGCCCCCGTGCTGCCCAGACTCCAAGCGTACGCGTCGCTGCTCGAGCGGCGCGCCGAGCATGCGCTGGCCGCGGACGTGTACGCGAGCATCGCGGAGCGCGCCAGCGAGACAACCGACGGCGACCTGCTCATCGACGCTCGACTTCGCATCGGATTCTGCGAACGCACGCTCGGCCATTTTTCCGAGGCCGAGGATGCGTATCAGACAGCCGGGACCATCGCTCGACGGCGGGGCGACGTGGAGCGCGTGCTCCGTTCGCGGACCGGCCTGGCGAACGTGGCGAGCCAGCGCGGCAACCTGCCGCTCGCCGAGTCGCTGTTCGAGCAGATCGTGCGGGAGGGGGCGGAACGCGAGCTGCCCGGCCTGCAAGCCGGTGCGATGCACGCGCTGGCGACGATCACTTATAAGCGGGGCTTTCCCGCACGCGCGGTGCGGATGGCGGACGAGGCACTGCAGCTGACCACGGATCCCGTGGAACGCGAGCGGTTGCTGGTGACGATCGGCGCCCTGTTGACCGCGCTCGGCCGTTTCACGGCGGCGCGCGACGCACTCATGGTCACCGAGTTGACGGCACGCACCGAGGAGGCGCGCAGCAGCGCACGGGTGATGCTGCTGACGATCGCGGCCCGCGTGGGCGACCGCGCCGAGTTCGAGGAAGGGCTCGCGCGAGTCGAAGGGCGGGCGCTGAACGCGGAGACCGAGGCGAACTTCCTGATCGAGAGCGCCCGTGGCTGGCACCGGTTCGGTGAGTCCGAGCGGGCGAGCGACGTGCTCGAACGCGGCCGACGGTTCGCCGAGTCGCACGGACTTAGCAGGTCGATCTTCGAGATCGACGCGATGGCGGAGGAGCTGGAGCGCGAGGCTTCGGTCGCGCGCGGGGAAGAGGGCGCCGACGCGACGGTGTCGGGCACTCTTCCGGGAGTGGAACTGCGGATGCGGCGGCTGGCGGCGGCGCTTACCGAGACGCCTGGCGCCTAAGCGCGGAGTGCGTCGAGGGCCTGCTGGAGGGCGATGCGCTGCGCCGGCTGCGTGGCGACTGCGAGCAGCGCTTCGTACGTGGCGATCGCCGTCTTGAGGGCGACCGGATCGTCGTCGGCACCGGCCACGGCGGCGGCGTTGTCGGCGAGGTTCACGCGGGCGAGCAGATCATCGGGGACGCGATCGGCGACCTGTTGCCAGCGCTGCACGCGGCCGCGTGGCGTGGGCTCGGTGAGCGCCCACATGTGCCATCCGGCGCGGCTCGACGGGTCGGCGGCGATGGCGCGCGAGGCGAGCGCGCCGACGACGTCGGGACCGCGCCCCGTGAGCCAGAAGGCGTTGGCGAGTCCGACGAGGGCGCGCACGTTGTGCGGGTCGCGCGCCACGACGCCTTCGAAGATGGGACCGGCGACCTCGTGCATCTCGCGATGCGCGTCGGCGGCGGCGACGAGCGCGTCGACCGGTTCGTCGCGCGCGAGCCGCATGACCCCATCGAGGAGTCGCGGGACGTCGCCCACTTGCCGATATTCCTGCACGATGGCATCGAGCCTGGTGCGTGCGTCGGCGTCGCCGG
>CAIRBD010000393.1 GCA_903876745.1 uncultured Gemmatimonadota bacterium | reverse complement strand
GCGACGCCCGCGACGGCGGCGGAGGTCAGTGTGCCGGCCAGCTTGGCGCCGGCGGTGCCGCCGGTGAGTGCGAGCGTGATGCTGCCGTTGTAATTGCCCACGACGGTGCCGAACGCGTCGCGGACCGTCACTTCGGGCGTCGGCGCGAGCGCGGCTCCGGCGAATACGTCGGCGGGCGTCGCGGAGAACGTGAGCGACGCCGGGGCGCCGAACGTCACGTCGAACAGCGGTGAAAAGGCGGGCTGGAGTCCGGGACTGTCCGCCTCGATGCGGTAGGTACCGATCCGGTCCGGCCATACGAAGAACGTCGCGACACCGGCAACGGCCTTCACGGTCGCGTCAAACCCAATAAAAAACCCGGGGAGACCACCAGAAAAGGTCTTAAGGGCGAGAGACACCGGGCCCGCGAACCCTACCGCGAGATTGCCGGCGTTGTCCTGCACCTGAACGACGACGGGATCGGACCCGCCGCCCAGCACCTGCGTGACCGGCGGCTTCGAGAAGACCAGCTGCTGCGGCGTGGGAAGCGCGCCCGTCGCGGTGAACGTGGCCGGCGTGGCGATGCCGGCCACGGTGGCCGTGATGCTCTGTGCGCCCTCCGTGCCGCCGAGTTTCCAGGTGGTCTGCGCGAGGCCCGCAGCGTCGGTGGTGGTCACGGGCGTGGTGACGGCGCCGCCGCCGACCGTCACGGCGAAGGTCACCGACACGCCGCCGAGCGGCAGGTTGTCGTTGCCGAGCACGCGCGCCACGAGCGGTGCGCCGAGCGTGCTGTTCACGAACGCGCTCTGCCCGGAACCGGATTGCGCGTTGATCGACGCGGGTTTGGCGGAGATGGTGACCGTCGCCGAGTCCATCTGCCCGGTGAGCAGTTGCGCGATGATGAGCGACGTGCCGCGCGCGAGCGCCGTGCCCGCGCCGGCCGAGGCGGCGGTGACGGCGGCGACGGCGGGATTCGAACTGACCCACACGATGGGCGTGCCGGCGAGGGTGCCGCCGTTTGCATCCTGAGCGGTAGCCGTGAAGGTGAAGGCGTCGCCGATGATGAGCGAACGCGACTTGGGCGTGGCGATCCGCACGGCGGCGGCGTTCGAGCCGGTGCCGGTATACGAGACGGGGATGCTGACGGGCGCCGGTGCGGTGCCGGTGAATCCGGGGGGCGTGGCGGTGATCTGTACCGGTCCGCCCTTGAAGACGGTCTCGCCGGCCGAGTTCACGTAGCCGAGGTTGAGCGCCATCTGCTCACCGCTGGCGGGGGCGTTGGCGATCAGGGGGACCTTGAGGTCGAGCGTGAGCACGTCGGTGCCGGCGGGGAAGTCGACCAGGGTGTCGAGCGCCAACGACCCGTCGGCGTGGTGCAGCACGATGTGCACCTTGGCGAACTGGACGAGCCCGGTGGCGGCGGCCTGCTGGTACGCCTCGGGGAAGACGGTGCTGAAAGCGAGGCCGCGCGCGTACTGCACGAGTCCGTTGCCGGGTCCCGTCACTTCACGTCCGCAGCTCCAGAACGTGGCGAGCAGCAGGGCACTGGCGACGGTGAGCAGACGGCGGGACGATTTCGGCGTCGGACGAGGCATACGAACCACCGGGGGAGGGCGAGGCTGGTGCGGTGCTTGCTGTCGGAACACCGGAGGTGCACGACGTTTTCGGGAACTGTGACATAAACAACCTACGTTTAGCCGACACAGCGTGGCAAGACGATATCACACGGACAAAATGGCCCACAGTCCAGAATGGTGACGTCGATTCGACTCCGCGGCCGGATCGGCAGGGGGCGTCGCCAGATCACCGGCAGCGGCCACTAGCCGGTCGCCCAGCTCGCGGAGCGATATTGTACTCTGCGTCGCGCCCGCGCCGCCGCGACGTAGATCACCATCTCTCTGCTATCCACCGCACACTCGCCCGTCATGCCACGACGCCTGCTCGGCCTCATCCTCCCCCTCGCGCTCGCCGCGCTCTTCGTGCGACTCGGCGTGTGGCAGCTCTCCCGCTTGGAGCAACGCCGCGCCTTCAATGCCACGCTCGTCACCCGCATGAGCGCCCCCCCGGCCGACGTGGGAACGCTCCCCGCCGACACGACCGACGGGCATTATCGGCGGGTCGTCGCGCAGGGCACGTACCTGTTCGATCACGAGATCGTGCTCGGTGGGCGCTCGCACGAGGGCTCTCCGGGGGTCTACATCCTCACCCCGCTGCGGCTCCCGGGGCGCGACACGGTCGTGATGGTGAACCGCGGCTGGGCGTATTCGGAGAATGCCTCCACCATCGACTTCGCACGATGGCGCGAGCGCGACAGCGCGGTGGTGGCGGGATACGCGGAGACGTATCCGGGCACCGATCCCGTGGCGGCCACCCCGGCCGGCAAGGTGGTGCACCGGCTCGACCGGCATCGCATCGAGCAGCTGGTGGGCATGCCCGTGGCGCCGTACCTGATCGTGCAGACCTCCGACAGCGCGCTGCACAGCGACTCCGTGCCCGTGCGACTCCCCACGCCGGCACTCGACGAAGGGCCGCACAAGAGCTACGCGATCCAGTGGTTCAGCTTTGCGGCGATCGGGGTGATCGGGGGCATCCTGCTGTTCCTGCGGGGCGGC
>CAIRBD010000392.1 GCA_903876745.1 uncultured Gemmatimonadota bacterium | reverse complement strand
GCCCGAGCCGCCCGAGCCACCGCGCACGCGCATGAACACGCCGACGTGGGGGCAGACGCTGATCGCGCCCCGCCCGACGCCGCTCGTGAACCGTGCGGTGAGTCCCATCTCGCGCCGCACGCCGCTGATGGGCACGCAGGCCGTGCGGCCGGGGACGCCGCTGGCCGGCACGGCCACCGTGCGTTCCGGAACGCCACGGGCTGGGACCGACGCCGTTCGCCCCGGCACCGCGCTCGCCGGCACGGCGGCGCGCCCGACGGTCGCGCCGAGCACGGGGCCGTCCTTCGTCGCCTCCATCGGTCCGGCCGTCGGCACGGCGATCGGACAGCTCGTCCGCGTGCTCTCACTCCGCCGCGCGTGGGCGCGTATCACGTCGCCGCTCAGCAGGACGATGGTGCGCGACCTCGAGATCGTGCTCGCGCTCTTCGCCGTGCTGGGATCGATCGCGCTCGTCGCGCCCATCGTCGCGCGGTCGGTGCCGGCCAAACTGCGCGCGAACATGGCGGTCGAGAAGATCAACTCCGGCTTCGCGACGCTCTACGAGCAGGAGGAGCGCGTCATGCGCACGACGGGCATCTACGAGGACCCGGCGAAGCTCGCGCAGTCACTCGGCATCGCGGCGTTGCTCGATCCGACGCTGCAGGTCGTCAAGTCCGACGCGGACGACTCCCATTGGTTCCTGCAGGTACGCTCCCCGGTGGCGCGCACCGTGTGCTCCTCGCTCGTGATGACGTACGTCAGCTGGCGCGGCGGCGGTTTTCGGATGGTGTGCCGCGACCTCGACGGGCAGGATGTCGCGCCGGCACCTTCGCCCGTCGCGCCCGCGCCCGCCGCGCCAGCTACTCCCTGACGGCGCCGAGTTCCGACGGGGGGACGTGCTCGGGCAGCTGGGCCGTGCCGTACACGTCGCGCAACGCCTGGTTGGCATCGGCGGCATAGGACGAGAGCAGTTCCACGGAGCGGGCGAGCGGCGCGCCGGCGCTGCGGGCGCCGTCCGACGCGAAGGCGAGCAGAACGCGTCCCAGTCGCTCGCCCGCGCCCACGGTGCCACCACGCGCGTGGAGCGCGTTCCCGTACGCGCCGAGGCGGTCGTTGAACTGTTTCTCGGCGAGGGCGCGCATGTCGGGGGCGACGAGCGTGTCGGTGGCGAGCGCCTCGGTGAGCCGCGCGGCGATGTCGCTGCCCGTGCGATCGTCGAGGGCGTCACGCTGCGCGGTGAGCACACCGAGTGCGAGCCGCGCGTAGCGCAGTTCCCAGCGCGCATGATCCGCGTCCCCTTGCGCGGCCGCGTCGGCGAGCCACCGCACGTCCGCATCGTCCGGGTCGCGGCGCACCGCGGTCAGGAACGCCGTGGCCCGGCGCCGGCGATCGCGATCGGCGCGCCACGCGTCGGTGAACGGGATCAGCACCGGTCGCTCCGCGCGGCCGTCAGCCGCTCGCGACGGGCAGTCCTACGCGCTGCCGCACATCGCGCTCGGTCATGAGCAGGTCGCTGAGCTTCACGCTCTCCAGCGCCTCGTCGATGCGG
>CAIRBD010000391.1 GCA_903876745.1 uncultured Gemmatimonadota bacterium | reverse complement strand
GGGCTGCGGCAGAACAAGTCGGTCGCCGTGATCGCGCGCACGAATCCGGCGCTCCTGTCACCGTTCGAGTCGGCGGCGCTCGTCGCGGGGGATGAGTCGCAGCGCATCGGCGCGGCGCTCACCCTCCTCGCCGACTACTTCACGCGCGAGGCGAAGCGCCATCATCGCGTACGCATCGCACTCGGCTACCCGCTGTTCTTCGGCATCACGGCGAGCTTCGGCGCCACGCTCCCCGTGCTCTGGAGCCGGGGACGCACGGCCTATCTCGTGGCCATCGTCGCCGCACTCACCGCGTTCTTCATGCTCGGCGGCATCCTGCTCGACGCGCTGGCCCGCGCGGACCTCGCGCGCCGACCGGCCGCACTGTGGCGCTTCGCCCGCGTATGCACCACGCTGCTCGGACTTGGCGTGCCGCGCGGCAGGGCGCTGCGGCTTGCCGCCGACGGCTCGCAGAACACCGAGTTGCAGCGGCATGTGGCGGCGCGCTCCGATCGCGATCTGCAGGCGTTGCCGCTCGCGACGCTCTTCGCCGGCTGCCGCGCGATCCCCGCCGACCTGATGTCGCAGCTCGCGATCGCCGACATCACGGGCGGCCACGCCGAGACGCTGCGGCGCTATGCCGACGACCTCGAGTCCAGGGAAGGGTCGCGCTGAACTGCCGCCGGCGCCGTCATCCGAGCGGACGACAGCGCCGGCTTTCGCGGTTCAGGGCTTGCCGCCCGGCTTCCACTCGGGCTTCGGCCCGTCCGACAGCAGCCGCGCCGCTTTCGCCGCCGCGTTGATCACGCCGGCCATGTGCACGAAGTCCGCTTTCGACACGTCATCGCTCACCTGGTGGTAGTCGGTGTGCAGGTTGAACGTCGAGAGCGTGTGCGCCACGATGCCGCGCCGCGCGAACGCGATGTTGTCGCTGCGCTGGAAGAACTGCTGGTCGGGGCGCTTGTCGGGACCGATCGGCACGCCGTTGGCGGCGAGCATGTCGCCCATCGTCGAGCGTTCGTAGCCGGTGAGCCACGCGCGTCCCGAACCGCCGGCGAGTGAATCGGGGCGGTCGATCATCTCGATCTCGAGGTTCGCCGCCATCTCGGCGAGCGGGAGCGCGGGGTGCGCCACGTACCAGTTGGTGCCGAGCAACCCGACTTCCTCGCCGATCGTCGCGGCGAACACGATCGTGCGGCGGGGCGCGGCGCCCTGCCTGATCTGTCGCGCGATCTCGAGCACGGCGGTGACGCCCGAGGCGTCGTCGTCCGCGCCGTTGTACACCGAGTCGCCGCCGGCCACCGCCGGCGTGCGCATGCCAAGATGGTCGTAGTGTGCGTCGATGAGGATGTGTTCGGCCTTGAGCGCCGGATCGCTGCCGCGGATGACGCCGACGACGTTCACCGCCGGCCGGTGCCGCGCCGCCGGCGCCGAGTCGTACGCCGCCATGGACGCGAGCACGCGCAGCGGCACGCGCCACGTGAACACGCTGCTGTCCACGCGCACGATCATCTTGGTGGAGTCCTTCGGATCGCGCACACGCTCGCGGCGGTACGCCTTCACGGAGTCGCCCTGCACGATGGGCACACGCTGGAAGTAGCCGCTGTCGCCCATCGGCTCGAGGCCGATGCGCTTCATCTCGGCGGCGATCATCGTGGCGGCGCGCTGTCCGCCCGGCGTGCCGGTGCCGCGCCCCTGCATGGAGTCGTCGGCGAGTCCCGACAGGATCCGCTTGACGATCGCCGGCGTCGTGGACTGCTGCGCGGCGAGAGGGGACGCGCCGAGGAGAGCGGCCAGCGCGAGGTGGCGTGTGCGTGTGTTCATGGTACGCAGGTTAGCGCACCACCCTTGCCCTGCGCCAGCCGTTTGGCGAGTATCCCCGCGCACATGACGAACGTACCGACGCTTGGCCCGAACGTCCCGCACCGTGGCAACGCCCTCACGCACGGGCTCGCCGTGTTCGCGATGCGACTCACCGGCTGGCGGTTCGAAGGCACCCTTCCCGACCGCGCCAAGTTCGTCATGATCGTCGCACCGCATACGTCCAACTGGGATTTCCTCGTTGGCGTGATGGCGATGTTCGCGCTTGGCATCCGCGGCACGTTCCTCGGCAAGCACACGCTGTTCGCCTGGCCGTTCGGCATCGCCATGCGCTGGCTCGGCGGCGTGCCGGTGAACCGGTCGAGTGCGCACGACGTGGTGCGGCAGACGATCGAGTACTTCGAACAGCGCGATCAGATGATCCTCGCGCTCTCGCCCGAGGGCACGCGCAAAAAGCTCCCCGCGTGGCGCACGGGCTTCTACCACGTGGCGCGCGGCGCCGGCGTGCCCATCGTGCCGGTGGCGTTCGACTTCCCGAACGGCGTCATCACGCTCTTCCCCGAGTTCCACACCACGGGCGACCAGGCGGCCGATTTCACGGCGCTTGCCGCACACTTCGAGGCGCGCATGGCCAAGCGTCCCGAGCTGTACTGACCCACCGGCACTGGAAACGCGGCGCCCACAGGCGCTATAGTAGGTGAGATGACCGCCCCCCGCCCTCCGCTGCGCCCCGATGTGCACGTGCCGTCCACGCTCTTCGGCCGGCAGCGTCCCGACCACATACCGGCCGAGACGCTGACGAACGCGGAACTGCCGGCGGCGATCGCGTCGCTCGAGCGCAAACTGCGGTCGGCCAAGCAGTCGTTGCTGGCCGCGCATATCGCGGGCGCCGCACTCACGGCGGTGCTGTTCGCCGCTGGCGGCGTCCTGCTCTGGTTCGGCCCCACGCCGTTCCTCGAGACCGTGTTCCGGCGGACGGTGGCGCTGCAGGCGACGACGTACGACATCTTCGCCTGGTGGGCAGCGGTGGTCTTCCTGGCGGTGGTCGGCGGCGTATTCGCCGATCAACTCGTGCGCGGCAAGCTGCGGCTCGCCCGGGGCTGGAAGACCCGCGTCGTCGATCTCACGCGCCGGCTCGAAGATGCACGGCGCGTGCAGCAGCGGCGGTCGGGCCTCTGAGCGGCGGTCGCGCTACTCGGTAACGGCGCGCGCCGCCTAGGCCGCGCCGATCCCCGCCAGGAACCCGAGGAGCGCCGTAGTGACCAGTTCCGGCTGCTCCACCGAAGACGAGTGCCCCGCGCCGGGGATCGTGACCAGTCGGGCGCCCGGCACCAACGCCCGGATCTTCTCGGCGTGTTTCGGCGGCGTCGCCACGTCCTCGTCCCCCACCATCACGAGCGTCGGCGTGGTGATGCCGGGCAGCAGCTCGGCGATGCCATCGCGTTCGATGACGCCCAATACGGAGCGCACGACCCCGCGGCGGTTCGCCGCGAGCCGCGCGCGCCAGCGCGCACGCTCGGCTCCCTTCGCCGGGTCGTTCAGGAACGTCTTGCCGAAGAGGATCGGCTGCACGGGGCCCACGACCGCCCACGGGCCGAGGAAGCGCGCCACCAGCGCGAGGCGACCGTACTTGGGGACGTTCGCGGCGGGCTCGGCGTCCGACGACGTCTCGAGCAGCGTCAGGGAGCGCAGCAGGTCGGGCCGGCGCGCGGCGATGCGCATCCCGACGAACCCGCCCATCGACAGTCCGACGAAGTGGCACGGGGCGAGCCCCATCTGCTCGATGAGCGCCACGCTGTCGTCGTACGCCTGCTCGATGGAGTACGCCCGCCCCGGAGGCAGACCACTCTGCCCGTGCCCCGGGAGGTCGTACGAGACGCAGCGATAGGCGGGCGCGAGGGCGGCGGTCTGCGCCTCGAACATCAACGAGGACATGAGCAGCCCGTGGCAGAACACCACGGGTTCGCCCGGTCCGCCGGTGTCGTTCACGTGCACCGGTACACCATGCAGGGTCAGCGTCGGCATGGGTGCATAATGGCGCGCCTCCGGCACGACCGCCATCTTTATTGACGATATGCCAGTTCTGGCCACTCCCACGCACCCCTCGGCGACCGGCCGTCGACCCTTCTGGATCGGCGTGGCGTACGGCGTGGTCGTGCTCGCGACGACCGTGGTGATCGGGGGCAGCGTGCTCTACAGCACGCGCCGGGTGCTCTTTAACGACGTCAGAGAATACCTGCGTGCCACGGCCGAGACGGCCGCTTCGATGATCGACGGCGACCTCCACACCACGTTCAAGACGCCCGATCAGGAGAACACGGCCGCGTACGCGGACGCCGTGCGACCGCTGCAGAAGCTTCTCGACGGCAACCCGACCATCAAATTCGTTTACACCGGTATCGTCGTCGGCGACTCCGTGCGGTTCGTGCTCGACGCGTCGCCGCGCGGCAAGCTGACCGCGACCGGCATCCCCGAACACACCGAGATCGGGCAGACGGCGCCTGCGTCGAAGCTGCTGCAGACCATGTGGCGCGAGGGGACGACGGTCGTCGAGGACACGGCGACGACCACGGCGTGGGGGTCCGGCGTGCGTGCCAACGCTCCCATCCGCGCCAAAGACGGGCGCATCACCGGTTTCGTGGGGATCACGCTCACGCTCGCGCGCTACCAGTCGTGGATCGGACGCCTCGACCGCATCGTCGCGATCGGCGCGGCGGTGGGCATCCTGCTCGCGCTCGTGAGCGGGTTCTTCGCGTACCGCGTGGAGCGCTCGCGCGTCGACGCGGAGATCGAGCTCAAGGCCGCCAAGGCGGCCGCCGAAGCGAGTGCGCGCGCCAAGGGCGAGTTCCTCGCCAACATG
>CAIRBD010000390.1 GCA_903876745.1 uncultured Gemmatimonadota bacterium | reverse complement strand
TGATCGCCGCCGTGGCGATCGGCGGGGCGTGCAGTTCGGGAACATCCGCTCCGACGCCGGTCGTCAGCACCCCGTTCGTGCCGGCGGTCCGCACAGTCGGCGTGTCGCCGGCTGCGGTGCAGGTCACAGTGGGCGCGGCCACGACACTGGTCGCCACGGTCAGGGACCAACGCGATTCTCTGATGACGGGAAAGACCGTCGTCTGGAGTTCGTCGGCCACCGCCGTCGCCACGGTGAACACATCCGGCGTCGTCACGGGCGTCAGCGCGGGGACGGCGACCATCGCGGCCGCGGTCGACGCCGTCACGTCGTCGGCCGTCGTCACCGTCGTCGCCGCCCCCACCCCCGTCGCCGGCGGACTCAACGCCGACGGCTTTTACACCACCGTCCCCACCATCGACCTCAACGTCATTCTCGCGCGCCCTACGGCGAACGCGGTGAGCGTGAGTATCTGGTCCGCCACGACCCGCGACGTGACGCTCACGTTTCTCCCCGACAATCGATCGGTGGTGCAGCACGTCACGGCGAGCACGCTCGCGACCGTCGAACTCACGGGACTCGTCGCCGACAGGGCGTACACATTCACGGCCACGGCACCCGGCGCCGCCACGGTGAGCGGCCAGTTCCGCACGGCGCGCACGGCGGGCACCACGTGGCGCTTCGACATGCAGGCCGACTCGCACCTCGACAGCAACACCGACCCCGCCATCTACGCGAACACGCTCGCCAACATGGCCGCCGACGCGCCCGATTTCCTGATCGACCTCGGCGACACGTTCATGACCGACAAGTACGCCGACTACCACAACGCCGCGCCGCAGTACTACGCGCAGCGCTACTGGCTCGGCCTCGTCGGCAAGACGATGCCGCTGTACCTCGTGCAGGGGAACCACGACGGCGAGCTTGGCTGGTACACCGGCGCGTCGTGGGCGGCCGGGATGCGGCAGCAGTACTTCCTGCAGCCGCTGGCGAGCGCGTTCTACAATACGGCGCTCACCCCGCGCAACTACTTCGCGTGGACGTGGGGCGACGCGACCTTCATCGCACTCGATCCGTTCTTCTCGACGATGGTGCAGCCGACCAAGGCCGGCACGAGCTGGGCGTGGACGCTCGGCAAGGAACAGTACGACTGGCTCGTCGGCGTGCTGCAGAAAAACACCTCGCCGTACACGTTCGTCTTCCTGCATCATCTCGTGGGCGGCGCCGGCACGGAGGCGCGCGGGGGCACGGAGGCGTCGGTGTTCTCGGAGTGGGGCGGCCTGAACGCCGACGGCACGGCCGGCTTCGCCGCGCAGCGGCCTGGCTGGAGCAAGCCCATCCACGATCTGCTGGTGCAGTACAAGGTCGCCGCGGTCTTCCACGGACACGATCACCTGTACGTGCACCAGCAGCGCGACGGCATCGCGTATCAGGAAGTACCGCAGCCGAGCTTCGCGCGCGAGGGTGCGACGTCGAGCGCGGTCGACTACGGCTACCTCTCCGGCACGTTGCTCGGCAGCTCAGGGCACCTCCGCGTGACGATCTCCCCGGCGAAGGCCACCGTGGAGTACGTGCGGTCGCGTCTCACGACCGGGAATGGTGACGTCGTGGACAAGTACGACCTGTCTCCCGCGGTCAGGCCCTGAGGGTGGCGGCGCTTCGATCGTCGCACTAACGTCCCGTATCTCGTCACAAGGAACAGCATCACGATGCGCCTCGCTGTCGTTCTTATCACGTTGAATGCCGTGTGCGCGAGCGCCCAATCCGGCGCGCCGAAGCGGAAGTCCGCGAACGACACTACACCGCCTTCCGTCGAACAGACCATCGCCGTCGGGCTCTCGCACAGCTCGTACGCTTTCGGCGACTCGACCGTCACGGAACAGAACACGACCTTCGCGTACGATCTCACCGTGAAGCGCGTGCACCTCGGCATCGCCGGCACGTCGGTGAACTACGGCGCACCCGGGCACACCGTGAACGGCCTCATCCCCACCACGTGGACGCTCGACTGGCGGTTCCACGAGGGCGATACGCTCTCGTTCGTCGGTCGGATCGGTGCGCAACCCGCTGGGCTCGACTCCACGCAGGTCGCCGCCCTCGGCCTCTCAGGCGGTGCGCTCGTGGACCTGCAGTCCGCGTCGTTCGGCATGCGCCCGATGACCGGCGTGCACGCGGTCGTCACGCTGCCGGCCGGTGACCTGTCGTTCGTGCTGCGCGGAGGTCTCGAGATCGAACCGCGACCGGCCGACGGAGCGCGCACCTACTGGACGGGCAACACGGTGTTCGGTGGCGTCACGCTCTCCGGCGCGGCGGGCGCCGGTCGCCTGAGCGGATCCCTCGACCTCTCATCGAGCTCCGCCGATTCGCTGAACGGCAAGAACCTGTTTCCCGGCGGCGGCGAGTTCAGTGCGCACGTCGACCTCCATATGCCGTTCGACAATCCGGTGACCACGGGCGCCGAAGCGTGGACCACCGACTGGTCGGCGAAACTCACCAATCCCATCAGCGACACGCGCAACGATCAGCCCAACCGGCGCATTCCGTACGGGCCGATCACGGAGCTCACCGGCGCGCTGTCCGTCCCGATCGGCGCGGGGAGCCTCGGCGCCACGCTGGACTACCTGAGCACCAGCGCCACGGCCAACGGTCGTGTCGGCCCGGCCACGGCATCGACGAATGCGAGCAGCTCGGCGTCCATCTTCACCATCGATGGATCGATCCCGCTGTTCGCGGGGCTCGAGCTGCAGCCGCAGGTCGGCTTCGCCACGGGGAACTCCTCGTTGACCGTCGCCGGCGCGGCGCGTCGGCCGGGACGTCCCGCGAGAGCGCCCGCGGCCAGCGGCGTGAGCGTCTCCACGCCGCTCAGCGGTGGCTGGTTCGGGCTGACGCTCTCGCTCTCGTTCTGACGGCGCACGGGAGCCCTGCCGTTCCTACGGCACCACCAGGAACTGCCCCATCAACCCGCCGTCCTCGTGGTTGCTCATGTGACAATGGAACATGAACGGATCCGTCGTGCTCGCGAAGTCCGTGAACTTCGCGATCACCACCACGGATTCGTCCTTGGGCAGGTAGAACGTGTCCTTCCATCCGCTCTCGTAGGGCGCCACCGAGCCGCTGCTCCGTGAGATGATCTTGAACTGGATGTCGTGCAGGTGGATCGAGTGCCCGAAGATCTGATTGTTCACGATCGTCCACTGCTCCACGGCGTTGAGCTTGATCGTCTGGTTGATGAACGCGTGGTCGAAGCCGACGTTGTCGAACGAGAAGTTGCTCCCCTGCTGGCCGCCCGTGATGGTGATCGTGCGGCGGTTCGTGACGTCGGCCGTCGTCCAGTACGTGTTCTTCGTGAGCACGGCGGGGATCGCCGTCACCGCGCCCGATGACGTGGCCGCGGCCACGGTGATGTGCAGCACCGGGAAGTCCGTGTTGTTGAGCAGGCTGCTGTTGATCGGCCCCGCGTTCCCGGTGGGCTGCACCGGATTCCCCTCGTTGCCGGGATAGCCGAACACCTGCCCCGAGTTGTACGCCTTGAAGTCGAGCGATGATCCGACCGCGTCACCGGCGAGACTCACGAGGATCTCCACGCGCTCGCCCGGGAGCATCCGCACGCGCGTCACCGCGATCGGCGCGTCGACCAGCCCGCCGTCGTTCGTGATCACCTGGAACGTCCGGTTGTCGCTGAAGCCGAAGTTCAGCGCCCGCTCCATCTCGGCGTTCAGGATGCGGAAGCGCACGACCTGCTTCGGCAGGCTCACCTGGGCGTTGATCGTGCCGTTGGTGAGCATGTAGTCGCCGTAGTTGTCGATGACGATGTTCTTGGAGAACTGGTTCGAACTCAGGAACCGCCGGCTCGTGAACACGAGCGGGATGTCGTCCACGCCGTACGTGCGCGGCAGCGGCAGCGCCGACTCCGTCGGGTCCTTGATGATGATCAGCCCGCCCGCGCCCATCGTCAGCTGCTCGTACGTCTTCTGATGCAGATGCGGGTGGTACCAGTAGGTGGCCGCGTTGTTGGCGATCGTGAACGACGGCCGCCACGTGGCCCCGGGCGCGATGGTCTGGTGCGGCCCGCCGTCCATCGCCGCGGGGATGTGGAACCCGTGCCAGTGCACCGTCGTCGTGTCCGTGAGGTTGTTCGTCACGTTCATCTGCACGAGGTCACCCTTGTTCAGGATGAGCGTCGGGCCCCAGAACCCGTTGCCGTTGTAGCCGTAGGTGTCGGTCGCGGCGCCCGTGCGGAACTGCTTGGTCGTCTTCGCGAGCGTGTGGTGGATCGAGGTGCCCGTGATCGTCGGCGGGATCTACAGGTCGTTGTAGGTAACGCTCCCCGTGGGCGTCGACGTCGTCGTGCCGTTCGACGTCGTCGGCACAGCGCCCGTGCTGCAGCTCGCGACGAATGCGAACACTGCGACGGCGCCGGCGAGGATCGTCGACTTCATGGTCGTGGACAGCTGGCGCATCGTCGCACTCGGGGGGAAGGGGTCGCACACTTTGACGTCAGGGCGTCGCGGAGGTTAATACCCGCCACAAGCGAAATGCCTCGACGGTCCGCGCGTCCAGTGTCTGTCCGGCTCCCCGTCAGCCCGCGACCAGCCGTCCGCCCCGATACGCCTTCACCCCGTCGTTCACGCCGTGCACGAGCAGCAGCGCATCGGCGCGCCCGTACTGCCGCATCAGATCGTGCATCATCGGCTCCTCGCCGCCCCACGGGTAGCCGAACACCACGTCGAAGTCGTCGAGCGCGTGCCCGAGCTGCAGGTAGCCCGACTCGCCCGCGCCGATCGTGCCCGTGCGCTCGTCGCCGTCGCCGTTCTTGAACACATAGCCCGCGGGAAGAAAACTCGCCGCCGCGAACCGCGCCTTCGAGTCGAACCGCTCGGCGAGCGCGCGCGCGGTGGCCACCAGCGACGCATCGAGTTCGATGCCGTACGCGTCGTAGCCGAGCAGGTCGGCCATGATCGTGATGACGCCGCTCGCTGAGCCCCACTCGAGGAAGCGCAGTCGCGGCGCGCGATGCGCGAGCAGTGACGACAGCACCACATCGTACTCCGCCGCCACGAATGGATGGAACTCGTGGTCGCGCACGTCTGTGTCGAAGCGCTCGAAGATGCTCCATCCCTCGGCGCACAGCGCGGCGAGGCGCGCGCGCAGCGCGTCTTCCAGTTCAGGACGCTCGACCAATGGTCCGGCGGGTCGCTTCATCGACATGGTGCGTTCTCCACGGAGCCCGATGCGGATACAGCCCATGGGTGCGCATCTGCACGCAATCTACACCAAAGCCGCCCACTCTTCGTCGGTGTACAACCGCGAGCGCGTGAGGAACCGCAGCCCCTCCGGCCCATCGAGCGAGAACATCCCGCCGCGCCCGGGCACGACGTCGATGATCAGTTGCGTGTGCTGCCAATACTCGAACTGTGCCCGGCTCATGAAGAACGGACAGCCGCCGATCTCGCCGAGCTGCACGTCCGAATCGCCGGTCATGAAGTCGCCCAGCGGATAGCACATCGGCGCGCTGCCGTCGCAACAGCCCCCGGATTGATGGAACATCAGGGGGCCGTGCTTCGCCTTTAGCGTCTCGATCAGCGACAACGCGGCCGGCGTGGCGATCACACGTTCCACCATCGTGCGCTCCGGTGAAAATGCGGGCGGTGCCGTCCTCGCACCGCCCGCACGTCCATGAAAGGAAACGTCGCCCGGGGCTAGAAGAACCCGAGCTTGTTCGGGCTGTAGCTCACCAGCAGGTTCTTGGTCTGCTGATAGTGATCGAGCATCATCTTGTGCGTCTCACGCCCGATCCCCGACTGCTTGTACCCGCCGAACGCGGCGTGCGCGGGATACGCATGGTAGCAGTTCGTCCACACGCGCCCCGCCTTGATGGCGCGCCCCATGCGATACGCCGTGTTGCCGTCGCGGCTCCACACGCCCGCACCCAGACCATACAGCGTGTCGTTCGCGAGCGCCAACGCCTCGGCCTCGTCCTTGAACGTCGTCACCGACACCACGGGGCCGAAGATCTCCTCCTGGAAGATCCGCATCTTGTTGTGCCCCTTGAACACCGTCGGTTCCACGTAGTAGCCGTCGGCCAGATCGCCGGTGAGCTTCGCGCGCGCGCCGCCCGTGAGGCACTGCGCCCCTTCCTGCTTCCCGATGTCGAAGTACGAGAGGATCTTCTCGATCTGTTCCTGCGAGGCCTGCGCGCCGAGCATCGTGTCGGTGTCGAGCGGGTTCCCCTGCTTGATGGCTTTCACGCGCGCGATGCAACGCTCCATGAACTTGTCGTAGATCGACTCCTGGATGAGCGCGCGGCTCGGGCAGGTGCACACCTCGCCCTGGTTGAACGCGAACAGCACGAACCCCTCGACGGCCTTGTCGAAGAACGCGTCGTCGGCCGCCGCGATGTCCTCGAAGAACACGTTCGGCGACTTGCCGCCGAGTTCGAGCGTCACGGGGATGATGTTCTGGCTCGCGTACTGCATGATGAGACGGCCCGTCGTCGTCTCGCCCGTGAAGGCGATCTTGGCGATGCGCTTGTTCGACGCGAGCGGCTTGCCGGCTTCGAGGCCGAACCCGTTCACGATGTTGAGCACGCCCGGCGGCAGCAGATCGGCGATCATCTCCATCAGCACGAGGATGCTCGTCGGCGTCTGCTCCGCCGGCTTCAGCACCACGCAGTTCCCCGCGGCGAGCGCCGGCGCGACCTTCCACGTCGCCATCAGGATGGGGAAGTTCCACGGGATGATCTGCCCCACGACGCCGAGCGGCTCGTGGAAGTGATACGCCACCGTGTGTTCGTCGATCTCGCCGACCGACCCTTCCTGCGCGCGGATGCACCCCGCGAAATAGCGGAAATGATCGGAGGCGAGCGGGATGTCGGCGTTCAGCGTCTCGCGGATCGGTTTGCCGTTGTCCACCGTCTCTGCATACGCGAGCGCCTCGAGGTTCGCGTCGATGCGATCGGCGATCTTGTTGAGGATGTTCGCGCGCGCCGTGGTAGAGGTGCGGCCCCACGCGTCGGCCGCGGCATGCGCGGCGTCGAGCGCCAGTTCGATGTCCTCTGCCGAGGAGCGCGCCACCTTGCAGTACGCCTTGCCGGTGATCGGCGTGACGTTGTCGAAGTACTCGCCCTTCACCGGCGGCGTCCACTTGCCTCCGATGAAATTGTCGTACTTCGCTTTGAACTGGACCTTCGCGCCGGCGGCGCCTGGTGCGGCGTAGATCATCGCGATCTCCTCGGGAGTGCCGAGACTGTGGGTAGTAGTCGCTCGATGTGCAACAACTCAGACTACGACACACAGCGGACGTACGCCACTCGCGGTAACCGGACACACAGTGGCCTTTCCCCCAACGAGAGAATGTCGCGTCGTTGGACGATGGTAGGACCGATGGAAACGCGAACGACTGGCAACACACCGCAGCAGTCAGGACGCGTCGCGCAACTCCACCGCGTCGCCCACCCGCACCACGCCCGCCCGCAACACCTCGGCGTTCAGCGCGAGCTTCCCCCCGAACCGCCGCCCGATGTCCTTCAACACCTCGGGGTCGCGCGTGATCGTGTCGGGATCCACCGTCGTCATCGGACAACGCCCGCGCAGCGAATCGAGTCCGATCACGGCGTCGCCGATCCACAGCTCCTTTCCCTCCCACGCCCGTTCGGCCATCCCGTCCACGCCGCCGATCAAGATGTTCGGCCGGAGCCGCCGGATGTCGCGCCCGAACTCGGCCACCGCGCCGTCGGTCGCGACGAGCAACGGCAGAATGTCGAACCGCTCCACGCCGTCGTACGCGTCGAGTTCAGCGTCGTCACCGGCGGCCGTACGCACGAGTCGCAACGCCTCCGCGCTCCGCCACGGCAGCCCGTTCACCAACGGCTGACCATCGTCGCCGAGCGTGCCGCGCAGGCCGAGCAACTGGTAGTGACGGCGTGACGTGCGCACGCCTTCGGGCCCGCGCACGTGCACCACGCGGTCCCCCGGGATCCCGGTCTCGGTGAGCAGCGCTTCCGTGATCGCTTCACCGGCAAGCGTCTTTACGGGATAGCGCCACAGGCCGGCGACGAACAGACTCATCGGTGCTGCTCCGGATGACGAACGCGCCGCGTGCTCAGGCGCGTTCCGGTTTCAGGATGCGACGCTCGCTCTCGAGGATCGGCGCGTCGTTGATGCTCGCGAACCTGCGCGCCATCAGGCCCTCCTCGTTGAACTCCCACAGCTCGTTGCCGTACGACCGCCACCACTGGCCGGCGTCGTCGTGCCACTCGTACTCGAAGCGCACGGCCATCCGGTTGTTGCGGAATCCCCACAGTTCCTTCTTCAGGCGATACTCGTGTTCCTTCGCCCATTTGCGCGCGAGGAACGCACGGATCTCCTCGCGGCCGCGAATGAACTCGGCGCGATTGCGCCACTCCGAATCCTCGGTGTACGCCATCGACACGCGCTGCGGATCGCGGCTGTTCCACGCGTCCTCGGCGGCCTGCACTTTCGCGGTGGCGCTCTCGAGGTCGAACGGCGGTTTGATGGGGCTGGTCATCAGACGTCCTCCGGGGGGAGACACAGAGCGGGCGGCGCATCGCGCCGCCCGCTCTGAACAGTCTAGTCAGGCCGTCAACCCTATCGGCCGCCGCACTTCGGATACGCCGGATCGTTCCCCGCGATCGCCGGCCGGTCCTTCCGGTTCGCGATCGCCAGCATCACGTCGTGGATGAACCGCCCCACCCGCGCCGCGTGCTCGTACTCGATGTACTGCGGCTCGTCTGTCGGCTGGTGATAATCCTGCGCATAGCCGAGCGAGAAGTACGTCACCGGCACGTCCTTCAACACGTAGTTCACCTGGTCGCTGCGGCAGAAGCGGTTCATCGGGTTCGCCGTCACGTCCCACGAGTTGTCGATGGCCATCACCTCGGCGCGCGTCGCGTTCACGCTGTCGATGATGTCGCCGAACTCGCGGCTCAGGCGCCGACGTCCGAGCATCTGGATGGAGGCCGGGCCGCCGAACTTCACCTGCTCGGCGCGTCCCTTGCCCACCATGTCCATGTTGTGCGCGGCGACGATGCTCTTGAGCGGGATCGTCGGATGGTTCGCGAACCACGCCGAGCCGAGCAGCCCGCTCTCCTCGCCTTCGTGCGACACGAAGATGATCGAGCGCGCCGGCTTCTCGTGCGCGAACTTCTCGGCGATCTCGAGCATCACCACGGTGCCCGAGCCATCGTCGTCGGCGCCGTTCATGATGCTGTCGCGGCGCGGCGCGCGGATCTTCCGCGCGCGCGCGATGAGCGAGTCGATGCGATGCTGCTGCTCGTCGCTGGGGCGGCAGGCCGGGTCGTTCGCCCCCTGCCTGCGCGTGACCGTGTTCACGGCGCGCAGTGAATCGTGGTCCACGGCCGCCGCGTTCACACCCACGTGGTCGTTGTGCGCGCTCACGAGCACGTACTCGGCGGCGCGCGCCGGGTCGGTGCCCGGGAGCACGGCGATCACGTTGCGCGCGGGCGTGGACGACATCGTCCACGCCTGCCTGAAGCTCGCCGTCACCGCGGCGCCTGCGTCACCCACTGAGAGCTGATCCGCGCTCTTTCCGAAGAGTTTCGCCGCCGCGGCACGCGAGATCGTCGCGCCGCCAACGCCCGTCGTCGCAATGGGTGCCGACGGCTGCATTGCGCCGCGCATCGCGAAACCCGCGGCGACGGTGGCCGCCGGCATGTCGTCGAGGCCGATCACCAACACGCCCGCGGCGCCCGCGGCCATCGCGCGGCCGTCACGTGTGAGGCCGCCCGCGGCACCGCCGC
>CAIRBD010000389.1 GCA_903876745.1 uncultured Gemmatimonadota bacterium | reverse complement strand
GTCACGGAGCCGAGCAGGCCGGCCTGCGACTTGGAGAGATCGAGGTCCTTGATGACCGACGCGAGCACCATCGCATAGAGCATCACGTCGAAGGCGTCGAGCATCCAACCCAAGGCCGCGGCGAACAGCGCGCGCCGCGCCTGCGGCGTACCCTCGCGCCACCAGGCGAACAGGCCCTCGCGCTCGGGCAGCGCCGCGGCTGTCACAGCGGCTTGAACTCGTCGAACGGCTGCCGACAGGCGAGGCACACGTGGATCGCCTTGCACGCGGTGGAGCCGAACTCGCTCTTGAGCTCCGTGCGCGGCGATCCGCAGTACGGGCAGCTCACCGCCTGCCGTCGGCGCGTGAGCGCGACGAGTCCGCCCTCGTGATCCACCGGCCCCGGCGGTGCGATGCCGAAGGCGCGCAGCTTCTCGCGCGCCTCCGGGCCGATCCAATCGGTGGTCCACGCCGGCGCGTGCACCGTCTCGATGCGCACCTCATCCACGCCGTACACCGCCAGCGCCGCGCGGATATCCTGCGCGATGGTGTGCATGGCCGGGCACCCCGAGTAGGTGGGGGTGATGGTGATGGTCACGCCGCCGTCTGTCGCTCGCGCGTCGCGCACGATGCCGAGTTCGACGATGCTGATGACCGGCACTTCGGGATCCTTGACCGCGTCGAGGATCGTGAAGAGAGTCTCGCGCGAGAGCGGCGGCGTGTTCACCACGAGGCGCCGGGATGCGACCGCGCCACGATCTGCATCTCGGCGAGCAGGTGCCCCAGGTGTTCGGTGTGCCGGCCGCGGCGTCCGCCCGTGACCATCGCCCCCGGGGCGGCGGGCACGACGAGCGTCGCCTCGCGCAGCACGCCCTCGACGAGCTCGCGCCACTGCGCGGCGAGCGCGGCGTGATCGACCGCGACGCCCGCGGCGGCCGCGGCGTCGTCGATGGCGTCGCGCTCGAACAGTTCGCCGGTGAAGCGCCAGAGCGCATCCACCGCCGCCTGCGCGCGCGCGTGGCTCTCCGGCGTCCCATCACCGAGCTTGCGCACCCATTCACTCGAATGCCGCAGATGGTACGTGTCCTCCTTCAGCGACTTGGCGGCGAGCGCGGCGAGCTTCGCGTGCCCGCCCTTGGCGATCACGTCCCACAGCAACAGGCTGTACGCGTCGAAGAAGAACTGCCGCACGATCGTGAAACCGAAATCGCCCGTGGGGAGTTCGGTGATGAGCGCGTTGCGGAACGCCGTCTCGTCGCGGAAGTAGGCGAGCGCGTCTTCACTGCGCCCCGCACCCTCGATCTCGCCGGCGAGCGCGAGCAGCGCGGCCGCCTGCCCGGTGAGATCGAGCGCGATGTTCGAGAGGGCGATGTCCTCCTCGAGGATCGGGCCGTGCCCGCACCACTCGGCCATGCGGTGGCCGAGCACGAGCCGGTCGTCGCCGAGGCGCAGCACGTACTCGAAGAGCGCATTCGCCGGCGGCGAAGTGCGCGGCCCCGCAGGGGAGGCCGGCGCGCCCGGGGTGGACGGGCTCAAAAGACCTTCACTCCCTTCGGCACCTTGTAGAACTGCGGGTGGCGATAGGCCTTGTCGTTGCCCGGCTCGAAGAACGGACCGGCGTCGCTCGGCGCCGACGCGACGATCGCCGTGCTCGGCACCACCCACAGGTTCACCGCCTCACCGCGGCGCGCGTACACGTCCCGCGCGTTCTGCAGCGCCTGCTCCGCGTCGGCCGCGTGCACGCTGCCCGCGTGCTCGAACGGCTCGCCCGTCGCGCCCTGCGTGAACACTTCCCAGAGCGGCCACTGGCTGTCGGTCATGCGGCCTCCGTCGCACGGCTGGCGTGCTTCTCGGCGTATGCGGTGGCCGCCTCGCGCACCCACTGGCCGTCCTCGTGCGCGGCGCGGCGCGCGTCGAGCCGTTCCTTGTTGCACGGGCCGTTGCCGCGGATCACCTGGTTGAACTCGGTCCAATCGATGGCGCCGAACTCCCAGTTCCCCGAGGTCGCGTCGTAGTGCAGGTCGGGATCGGGCACCGTGAGCTCCACCGCCTGCACCTGCGGGATGGTGAGGTTCACGAACCGCTGACGGAGCTCGTCGTTCGTCTTGCGCTTCACCTTCCAGCGGAGGAGTTCGCCGGAGTTGGGCGAGTCCGTGTCGCTCGGGCCGAACATCATCAGGGACGGCCACCAGAAGCGATTCACGGCGTCCTGCACCATCGCGCGCTGCGCCGGCGTGCCGCGGGCCAGCGTGGTGACGATCTCGTAGCCCTGCCGCTTGTGGAAGTTCTCTTCCTTGCAGATGCGGATCATGGCGCGGGCGTACGGGCCGTACGACGTCTTGGCGAGGATCGTCTGGTTCACGATCGCCGCGCCGTCGACGAGCCAGCCGATGACGCCCATGTCGGCCCAGCTGAGCGTGGGATAGTTGAAGATGCTCGAATACTTGGCCGTGCCATTGAGCAGCTGCTCCACCAGATCGTGGCGGTCCACGCCCAGCGTCTCCGCGCCACAGTAGATGTAGAGGCCGTGCCCGCCCTCGTCCTGCACCTTGGCGATGAGCGACATCTTGCGGCGCAGGCTCGGCGCGCGCGTGATCCAGTTGCCCTCGGGAAGCATGCCGACCACCTCGGAGTGCGCGTGTTGCGACATCATCCGGATGAGCTGCTTGCGATACCGCTCGGGCATCCAGTCCTTGGGCTCGATGGACTCGCCGGCCGCGATGCGCGCCTCGAAGGCGGCGACGCGGGCGTCCTCGGCGGTCGGGGCTGCGGAAGTGGGTGTCATGGCCTCAAATGTAGGATTGGCCCTTGTTTTCGACAATCGAACGCAGGCAGTTTGACGCATGACGAACCGCGCACAGCACCCGATCGAGCCCGGCGAGGTGACGACCACCGTCGCCGAAGGGATCGCAACCGTAACCTTCCATCACCCCAAGGGTAACTCGCTGCCGGCGGCGCTGCTGTCGCGCCTCGCGGGCGAGGTGGCGGCGGCGGGCGCAAACGACGCGGCGCGCGTGATCGTGCTGCGCAGTCGCGGGACGGCGTTCTGCGCCGGGGCGTCGTTCGACGAACTGGTGGCCATCGACTCGGCGGAGGCGGGGGCCGAGTTCTTCAGCGGGTTCGCGCGGGTGATCCTCGCCATGACGCGCGCGCCGAAGTTCGTCGTGACGCGCATCCACGGGAAGGCGGCGGGCGGGGCTGTGGGCCTGGCTGCGGCGTCGGATTACGCGATCGCCGTGGCGGGCGCCTCGGCGAAGCTCAGCGAGCTCGCCATCGGCATCGGGCCGTTCGTGGTGGGACCCGTGATCGAGAAGAAGATCGGGCTCGCCGCCTTCCAGTCGATGTCGGTGGACGCCGACTGGCGCACGGCGGAGTGGTGCGAGCGGCACGGACTCTATGCCGCAGTGTGCGCCGACGAGACGGTGCTCGACGCGCACGTGGATGCGCTCGCGGCGACACTGGCGAAGGCGAACCCCGAGGCGATGCGGCTCATGAAGCAGGCGTTCTGGGCGGGAACCGAGGGGTGGGACACGCTGCTGGCCGAGCGCGCGCGGATGAGCGGCGCGCTGGTGCTGAGCGCGTTCACGCGCTCGGCGATCGCGCGGTTCAAGGGGCGCTGAGGGGCGCTGAGGGGCGCTGAGGGGCGCTGAGGGGGCGCGCGGCGCGCGCACGCTCCCCCGCGCGCTCAAGTCGCCGCGGCGCGCCCGTCGAGGATGTCGCGGATGAGCCGGGCCGCCTTGCTGGGCTCGTACGGCTTGTAGAGGAAGTGCGTCGCCGCAGGCAACTCGCCGGTCTGCGTCTGCAGGTAATCGCCGGTGTACCCGCTCACAAAGAGCACCTTGAGGCCGGGTTGCAGCGCGCGAAGCCGCTCCGTGAGCTCGCGTCCGTCCATCCCGGGCATCATCACGTCGGTGAACAGGAGGTCGAGGGGACGCCCCAGCCGCCCGACGATCGCGATCGCCTCCGCGCCGCCCGACGCCACGAGCACCTCGTACCCGAGACGTCGCAGGAACCGCTCGGCCACGCGGCGCACGGCGTCCTCATCCTCGACGAGGAGCACGGTCTCGGTGCCGGACGTCATCGCCGCCGCGGACGACGCGCCCTTCGGCGCCGACGCGAGCGGTGCGGCGGCGGGGAGCAGCACGTCGAACGTCGATCCGTTGCCGGGACTCGAGACCACGTCCACGAACCCGCCGTGCTGCTGCACGATGCCGTACACGGTCGACAACCCGAGCCCCGTTCCCTTCCCCGGCTCCTTGGTGGTGAAGAACGGCTCGAACAGCTGCGCACGCGTGTCCGCATCCATGCCAACGCCGCTGTCGCGCACGCGCAACCGCACGAAGTCGGCCTCGCGGGACCGCACGCGATCCACCTCCACGTGCAGCGTGCCGCCCTTGGGCATCGCATCCCGCGCGTTCAGCGTCAGGTTCATCAGCACCTGTTCGAGCTGGTTCGGGTCGGCGTTCACCCAGAGCCCGTCGCCGTTCGCCGCGACATGCAGCGTGACCGCCTCGCCGACGAGCCGCTCCAGCATGCGCGCGAGATCCTCGATCTTCTTGCCGGCATCGAAGACGGAACGGTCGATGCGCTGCTTGCGGCCGAAGGCGAGGAGTTGCTTGGTCAGGTGCGCCGCGCGCTGGCTCGCGCCGACGGCGTCATCCAGCAGCTCGCGGTCGGCACGCGCCGGCAGGTCGTCGGCGAGCAGACGGAGATTCCCCTCGATGACGGTGAGGAGGTTGTTGAAATCGTGCGCGACGCCGCCGGCGAGTCGCCCCAGCGACTCGAGCCGCTGGGCATGGAGGAGCTGTTCGCCGAGTCGGCGGGCCTCGGTCTCCGCACGCTCGCGTTCCATCATCTGCGCCTGCAACGCATCGTTCGCCGCCTGCAGTTCCGCCGTGCGCTGCGCGACCTTCGCATCGAGATCGGCGAGCAGATCGTGCAGGGCGGTGCGCTGCCGGCGGTCGATCTCGGTGAGCACCGCAAGCGCCCGCAGGTTGCGCACCCGGAGACGGATGAGACCGACCGCCACCGCGGTGGTCGCGGCCAACGTTATCAGATAGCGCAGCGCGGTCGCCGGCTCGGCGATGGAGCGCAGCACCGGAACGGCCAGCAACGAGAGCACCGAGAAGATGATGGCCGACCAGCGCAGCGACGTGATCCCCGCCCCCGCGCCGATCACCAGCACGTCAAGGTAGATCATGTTGTACGGATCGCGCGTCAACCACATGGCGAACAGGATGTTGGTCGCGATGAGCACGATCATCACGGCCGCGACCGCGTGCGCGTGCTCCTCCCGGACCCGCCCCGCACGGATCATCCACCACGTGCATGCGCAGACGATCACGCACACGATGTCGTGCGCGACGACCCACCGGCTGATCGCCGGATCGAAGTCGTAGAGGTTGTAGAAGATGAACCCGAACATGATCCCGGCGGCCACCGCCGCCATCGGCCGCAGCGTGTCGAGCGCGCCGCCGCGCGCGCCCGTGACGCGCTCGTCGAGCGGCGCCTTCGCCGGCAGGGCCGTCTTCGGGGGAGTGATCGCGGGCACGCCTGAACTCCCGGTCAGTCCACGTCGCCGTACAGGCCGAGCACCGCGTCCTCGAAGGACTCGCGATACCCACCCTCGCGCACGCGCGTCGCGGCCTCGAAGCCAGCGGTATCGAGCCGCTTGGCCGCCTCGAACAGCGTCTGCACGTCGAACGGGACGCCCTCGAGGTGCGCGAGGTATTCCTCAACGGCCGTGAGGTAGCCCATCATCCCGCCGAGTTCGGTGGGCGCGTAGAGCTTGCCCGCGTCGCGGAGCGCGAGCACGCCGGCGGCGTCGGGCATCACGAGATTCTCCGAACCGCACACCACGCGCAGCCGGGGATTCGCGCAGCACGCCTGCACGGCCGCGGCGTCGAGTGTGCCGCCCGCCGCGTTCACGGCCACCGCGTCCATCGACAGCGCGAGAAAGGTGGCCTTGTCGGCCGCGCCCCACGTGCGGATCCCCATCGCTTCGAGTTCGGCCCGGCGATCGTCGCGGGCTTCCATCGCGAGGATGGTCGCGCCGCATTCGCGCAGCTTCTCGACGATGTGCATGCCGATGTTGCCGCAGCCGAGCACCCCGACGGTCGCGCCGGCGAGTTCGCAGCCGAGGCCTCGCAGCATGCCCTGCAGCAACTGGAAGTTCCCCTCCCCCGTGGGCTTGGACGTGTCGGAGTGGATGCTCCCCTTGTAATGCTCGTTCAGATACGCGAGCGACTGCGTGTGGCCGTCACTCATCACGCCGTGTCCGAGGTCCTGCCCGGTGGTCAGGTAGATGCCGGCGGAGGCCTCCACATCACGGAAGCAGCCGATGGCGAAGTCGAGCAGCGCGAAGTCGCGCGGCTGGCCGACACGGGCGTCGGGCGTCGGCGCGAGCACGCACTTGCCGCCGACGATGCGCTGCATGTCGCGCACGGCGAGCGGACCGCCCACACGGATCACGCGGCTCCAGTGCACCTTCTCCTCCATCCCCATGGCGAGTCCGATCGCCTCGCGGTCGGGGGTGAAGCCCGGCGATGAGGTGCGGGACTCCGGCGCGATGCGGAACCCACCGAGCGAGAGCTTGCGCGAGCCGGGCTCGGCGTGCGTGGCGATGCTGAGGGTCCACCCGTTGGCGTCGTCGGTATAGCGATAGACCCAGACGCGCGGATGGCGCGTGGCGCCAAGCTCTGGCATCAGCGCGCGCGTGGCGTCCGGGTCGAGGATGGTCTTCTGCATGAGCGCGTGTTCCATGAAGAGCCTGCGATGTGGGGTACCACAAGATCACCCGCGTCCCGCCGAGGGACAATGAGCGGAATCACGCCATCAGGCGAACACTGACAGGCGTGCAGGGGGAGTTCGCACGTGTTGGCATCCGCTCTCGTGCGCTACATTTAGAGGCTGTAGTACTACCGGCGTCCACGGTGGGCGCGTCGATCCACAGACCCTCGAACCCGCTCCATTCATGCATATAGCTGTCACGAGAGAACGCGGCGCCCGTGAGGCGCGCGTGGCCCTCGTCCCCGAGAGCGTCGCCAAACTGGTGAAGGCCGGGGCCACGGTGGCCGTCGAAACGGATGCCGGCCTCGCCGCCGGCTTCACGAACGCACAGTACGAGACCGCCGGCGCCACGATCGCCGCCGATTACGCGGCCGCCGTCGCGGGGGCCGCTGTCACCTGCAAGGTGCAGCCGCCCACCGCCGATGAGACGAGCGCGCTGCCTGAAGGGAGCGCGCTCATTTCGTACTGGGCGCCCGCCGGCGAAGCCGACGTGCTGACCGCGCTCTCGGCGCGCAAGGTCAACGTGCTCGGCATGGAGCGCGTGCCGCGCATCACGCGCGCGCAGTCGATGGACGTGCTGTCGTCGCAGGCCACGGTGAGCGGCTACAAGGCCGTGCTCGTGGGTGCGGCGGCGCTCCCCAAGATGCTGCCGATGCTCACGACCGCCGCGGGCACGCTCGCGCCCGCCAAGGTGTTCGTGCTCGGAGCCGGCGTGGCCGGGTTGCAGGCCATCGCCACGGCCCGCCGGTTGGGCGCCCTCGTGAGCGGCTTCGATGTGCGCCCCGCGGCGCAGGAGCAGATCCAGTCGCTCGGCGCGCAGGTGCTCAAGGTGGAGTTGGCCGCGAGCGCCGAGGGCGCGGGCGGCTATGCCAAGCAGCAGACGGACGAGGACGCGGCCCGCACGCAGGCCGCCATCACGAAGCACCTCGAACAGATGGACCTCGTGATCACGACGGCCGCCATTCCCGGCCGGCGCGCCCCGATCCTCATCCCCGAGGAGGCGCTCCAGGGGATGAAGCAGGGTTCGGTGATCGTCGATCTCGCGAGCGAGACGGGCGGCAACTGCCCGCTCACCAAACCCGGCGAGACCACCGTCGCGCACGGCGTGACGCTCATCGGACCGATCAACCTGCCGAGCACGGCGGCGTTCCACGCGTCGCAGATGCTCAGCCGCAACTTCCTCACGTTCCTCCAGCACATCACGAAGGACAACGCCCTCGTGCTGGACGCCAATGACGAGATCACCGGCCCGATGCTGGTGACTTACGACGGACAGGCACGCTGATGACGCAGATATTCCAGCTCTACGTATTCATCCTGGCCGGGTTCATCGGCTTCTTCGTGATCTCGAAGGTGCCGCCCCTGCTCCACACGCCGCTGATGTCGGCGACGAACGCCATCTCGGGCATCTCGCTCGTGGGCGCGATCGTCGCGGCGGGCGGACAGTATGGCAAGGTGTCGACGATCCTCGGCTTCATCGCGGTGATCTGCGCGGCCACGAACGTCACGGCCGGCTTCCTGATCACCGACCGCATGCTGGCGATGTTCGGCGGCCCGAAGAAGACGGACGGTGCCAAGTGAGCGCCGGTCTCTACGCAGTGCTCGCCACGGCCACCGAAGGCGCGGGTCCGTCCGGTGTGAGCGACTACATCGCGCAGGCGTCGTATCTCGTCGCGTCGATCCTGTTCATCCTCGGCCTGCGGTCGCTCACGCGCCCGGCCGACGCACGCCTCGGCATGCAGCAGGCCGCGTTCGGCATGCTGTTCGCCGTGATCGGCACGCTGCTGAACCATGAGATCATCACGTACCAGTGGATCATCATCGGCCTCGTGATCGGCGCCGCTGCCGGCTACCCGATGGCGATGAAGATCCAGATGACGGCGATGCCCCAGTTCATCGCCTTCTCGCACGCCTTCGGCGCGATCGCGGCGACGCTGGTGGGCATCGTGGAGTATCGGCACGCGTACGGCGCGGCCGGTGATGCGCTGCAGCCGGGGCTCTCGCACGGCACAGCCGCCGCACTCGGCTTCGAAGTGCTGTTCGGCGCGCTGACCGTGACCGGCTCGTTCATGGCGTTCGGCAAGCTGCAGGAACTGATCACGGGCCGCCCGATCACGTTCAAGGGGCAGAACGCGCTCAACCTGCTGCTGATGGCGGTGGCGTTCGGTTCGTTCTCGTGGCTCGTGATGCATCCCGAGGCGGCGTGGGCGTTCTACGCGATGGTGGGGCTCGCCCTGTTCCTCGGCATCTCGATGGTGCTGCCGATCGGCGGCGGCGACATGCCGGTGGTGGTCTCGCTGCTCAACTCGTACGCCGGCCTCGCGGCCGCGGCGACGGGCTTCGCGATCGGCAACAACGTACTGATCATCGCCGGTGCGCTCGAGGGCGCGGGCGGTTTCATCCTGTCGATGATGATGTCGAAGGCGATGAACCGTTCGTTCGGCAACGTGATCTTCGGCGCGTTCGGCGCCGCGCCGACGAGCAGCGCCAAGAAGGACGGCGTGGCCAAGGAATCGAAGACCATCTCCACCGAGGACGCCGCGCTGCAGATGGCGTACGCCGGCTCGGTGGTGATCATCCCCGGGTACGGCATGGCCGTGGCCCAGGCGCAGCACGTGTGCCGCGAGCTCATGGAGCTCATCGAGAAGAAGGGCGGCGACGTGAAGTACGCGATCCACCCGGTGGCGGGGCGCATGCCCGGGCACCTGAACGTCATCCTGTCGGAAGCCGGGATCGACTACGGCACGCTGCTCACCGACGTGGATGACGCGAACCGCGTGCTGCAGACCGCCGACGTCGCCATCATCATCGGCGCGAACGACATCGTGAACCCCGACGCCGAAGAGGACAAGGGGAGTCCGCTGTACGGGATGCCGATCTTCCGTCCGTGGACGGCAAAGACGTGCTACGTGATCAAGCGCGGCAAGGGCACCGGCTTCTCCGGCGTCGAGAACCCGCTCTTCTTCCGCGACAACACGCTGATGCTCTACGGCGACGCCAAGTCGGTGCTCGGGTCGCTCGTGAAGGAAGTCAAGGCGCTGGACGAGGGGCACTAGCCCCGGCGCCGCGGCGCTGCAGCGTGTCGTGCACACGTTGCAGCAGCAGGGTGCTCGAGAACGGTTTGGGCAGGAAGTCCCGTGCGATCTGGAACCCGGGGACGCCATCGAGGGCGTCCTCGGGATATCCCGACATGAAGATCACGGGCAGTCCCGATTGTGCGACGCCGAGCCGCTCGGCGAGTTGCGGCCCCGACAACCCCGGCATCATGACGTCGGAGAGCAGCAGGTCGATCGCGCCGCGATGTTTTTCCGCCATCCGGATGGCCGCCACGCCGTCGGGGGCGAGGAGCACCCGGTAGCCCGCGCGCTGCAGGATGCGGTCGATCACGCCGCGCGTCCCGTCATCGTCCTCGGCAACGAGGATCGTCGCCGTGCCCGCGGGGCGCGCGTCGGCGGCACGCGCACCGGGCGTCGCCTCCACCCGCCCCGAGGCCAACGGGAACTCCAGCGTCACCGTCGTGCCGCGCAGCGGCGTGGAGTCGATGCGCGCGCGGCCTCCGCTTTGCATCACGATGCCGTGCACGGAGGCGAGCCCGAGGCCGGTGCCGCTGCCGCGCGGCTTTGTGGTGAAGAACGGTTCGAAGGCGTGCGCGAGCGCGACCTCGTCCATGCCGATGCCCGAGTCCGTCACGGTGAGCGCGACCCAGCGGCTGCCGTCGGTCGCGCTGGTGCGCTGGCACCGCACCGTGCACAGTCCGCCGTCGGGCATCGCGTCGCGCGCGTTCGTGACGAGGTTCACGAGCGCCTGTTCCATCTGCCCCACGTCGGCGCGCACACGGCAGTCGGGTTCGAGGTCGCACACGACCTGCATCTGCTCGCCCCCCACGCGGTGCAGCAGGCGCTGCAGGTCCCCGACCTGCACGGAGAGATCGAACACCTTGGGCTGCACGATGTCGCGGCGGGCGAACGCGAGCAACTGCTTGGTGAGCCCCGCCCCGCGTTCCTGCGCGGCGAGGATCTCGTCGAGCAGGCCGTCGTGCGATTCCGAACCCAGCTCGTCGCGCAGCAGTTCGGCCGCCCCGGCGACGGCTGTGAGCAGGTTGTTGAAGTCGTGCGCGATGCCTCCCGCGAGCTGCCCGATCGCCTCGAGGCGCTGCGCGTGCGCCAGCTGTTCCTCCACGCCGCGCCGAGACTCCTCGGCGCGCACGCGTTCGCTCACGTCACGCAGGCTGAGCTGCCGCCGGTCCGTGGACATGCGCCGCCACGTGACCTCCACGAACGCACGTGCCCCGTCGGGCCGGTGGATGGCGAGCGCGAGCGGTGCCTCGAGCGAGTGATCGGCGCCGAGCATCGCACCGAACTCCGCGGTGGTCTGCGCGGTGGACTGCGCGCCCCCGAGCACGTCACCGAGCGGCCGGCCGAAGCACTGCGCATCGACGGCGCCGAGGATGACACGCGCCGCCGGGTTGATCGCGACGACCCGCTCGTCGGCGTCCACGACGACGATGCCGTCAGGGGCGAGTCGGATGGTGTCGGCGAGTTCCGCTTCCTTGGCGCGCGCCGTGGCGAGTGCACGTTCGAGCGACCACATCCCGAGCGACACGATGGACCAGGTGGCCATCGTGCAGATGGCGTGCAGCACCATCCAGTACACGATGCGCCCGTGGTCTGCGCCCGCGAGCCACGCCGGCGACGACATCACGATGGGCGTCGAGACAGCGACGGTCGCGAGCGCGAGCAGCAGCGACGGGAACCGGCCGAGCAGCAGGCCGGCGCCGGCGACGTACACGGGCGCCACCAGCAGTCCCGCTCCAGGGAAATCCGTCGCGATGTGGACGCCGTAGTTGATCTCGGCCCACACGCTGCCGAGCACGAGCACGGCAGCGAGCGTGGGGCGACCGACGTAGGCGAGGGCGAAGGCCGCCCAGCACAGCAGCGCCGTCGCGAGCTGCATCGGCGACGCTTCGTGGTAGACGCGATAGCCCGCACCGGTGGACACGGTGTACCCGACTGCGGCGACCAGTGCCGAGCTGAGCACCCACCGTTGGTAGTCGGTTCCGCCGAACCGCCGCTCCGCGGCAAAAAAGAATGGCAGCGTCACGCCCTAATCCTGATGCGTAGCGCCGCGCGGCGCCACTAGGGCCGGCGGGTCGCCTTGAGCCCCTCGTACCGCTCCACCTCGTCGTTCAGTTCGCGGAACGCCGTCGTCGCCTTGAGCTGCGAGTACACGGCATCCTGCATCTTGAGCTGGTCGAGCAGCCGGCGGCTCGCCGCGCCCACGGGGAGGTCCATGAGCACGTACACCCGGTACACGCCCTCCTCGACGCCCACCTGCTGTTCCTTGGGCGCGCTCCCCAGCAGCACCTGCCCGATCACGGCGCGGTAGCTCTGCTGGAACTCGGACACGAGCGTGGCGTCGCGGCCCGTGCCGCTCTCGCTGGCGAGCCGCTGCGTGATGCCGGCGTACTTCACCTCGAGCTGTGCCGCCACACCCGCCCGGGCTTCAGCCTGTGCCTTGTTGATGGCGAGCTGGAGCTCCTGCGACGTGGCCGTGGCCGGCGCGTACACGTGCGACGAGTCGCTCTTGGGTGGCCGCGTGTACCACGACGGCATCGCCTTGAGCGTCTTGGTGAGCGCCGGGTTGCTGCCGTCGTCCACTTTGCGCGCCCAGAAACAGCCGCTCAGAGAGAGCGTGAGGGCCAACATGAACACCGCTTTCATCGTTCCTCCGTCGTGTTGTCGCGCGGGCACGCTCATCGCGCCCGCTCCACCCGCACCGCCACCTGCGCCACCGCGCGCGCATCCAGCGGGATCCCCACCAGCCATCGATTGAACTCCGCCAGCGTGAGCACGCCCGTATCTCCAGCGGCGCCCGTTCCGCGTTTGGAGGGGAGCGGCACCGGCCCCCGCGACGCGATCACCGCCAGCACCTCGTCGCGTCGTGCCACCCCCGCGGGCAGCGAGGCGCGAAAGCGCAGCCCCGCCTCGCGCAGCCCCGCCTCGGGGACCTCCACCGCCACGCCCGCCTTCGCCGCCGGCGCGGCCACATACGCGCTCGGCGCGAGCACGAACACCGAATCCTCGACGATCATCACGAGCGTGAGCGACGCGTCGCGGCTCGCCGTGACACGGGCCACGAACTCGTCGTTCTCCGCCGGCGCGTCGCCGCGC